>CAYOTD010000090.1:1439-11231 GCA_964406685.1 uncultured Solibacteraceae bacterium
GCTGGAAAGGTCGCCGTCTTCTCTACCAGGTAGTGAATGACTTCTATCAACGTCAGATTCACCAGCAAGGAACTGGAGTTGTTGGCCACTTTGGCCTCGGATCAACTGTTCCGGAGAGAGTTTATCGACCCCAAGTTCCCCGGCCATAAGTCCGACTCTGGAGAGATAAGACTGGGCAAGGAATTGGTTACCCGCCTGCGTTCCCTTTTGGATCGACAGACCGAAGGAGGAATGGTATTCGCCTCCCGCCGGGACGGTGAGGTGACGTGTGCACGATTCCGGCTCCAGCACCGCACAAAGGACCCGGATGCCGTTTGACCGGCCTTTCCCCCGATCGTTCACCGGGTCGTCCGTCTCGACGCACGCACCGGCGCTGCCGGGTGTGTACGGAATCTCGAATGCGAAGGAGTGGATCTACATTGACGAGACCGACAACATACAGGCGTCGCTGCTGGGGCACCTGCGGGATCTGCACACGGAGTTGATGAAGCGGCAGCCGACCGGCTTCGTGTTTGAGCCGTGCGATTCGGCGAGCCGGGCCGGCCGCCGGGACCGCCTTGTCTTTGAGTACGAGCCGACCTGCAATCGTTATTCGCCGCGGCATCGATGACGTGCACTCACGATTTGCCAGAGGGCGGCGCCGCCGGGTAGAATGAGACCCCGCGAAGGAGCGGTTGCAGAATGACCCGGCCGCCAATCGGCGCTTCTCGAAGGCAGTTCGCAAGCCTCGCCGTGCTTAGCCTGCCGGCCTGGCTCCCCGCAGGCGCGGGCGAATTCTCGCGCGACTTCTACGCCTTCGACAACGGCACGGGCCGCGACCAGAAGCTGCCCCTGCGCCAACAGGCGGCGCTGCTCAAGAAGACGGGGTACGCGGGCATGGGGCTGTTCACGGGCACCGGCCGCATCCCCGAAATCCTGGAAGCCCTCGACGCCGAGGGCCTGCGTCTCATCGGCATCTACGTCCAGTCGTTCGTCGACGACACCGCGCCGCGGGTCGAGGCGGGGCTGGCCGCCGCCATCGAGCAACTCAAGGGGCGCGAGACGATAATCGTCCTCACCCTGCGCGGCCACGGGCCAAACGCCGAGCAGCGCGCGGTGGAGAACGTGCGGACAGTAGCCGACCTGGCGACGCAGGCGGGGCTGCGGGTGTGCCTCTACCCGCATACCAACTTCTATGTGGAGACCACGCCCGACGCCCTCCGCATCGCGCGCGCCAGCAGCCGCAAGAACGTAGGCGTGGCGCTGAACCTCTATCACACCGTGGTCTTCCACGAGACACGCTGCGGCAGCCAGGACTTCGACCTGAAGCAACTGGTGGCCCAGTCGCTGCCTCACCTGTTCCTGGTGAGCATCAACGGCATTGGAAGGAAGGGCGACCGCGCCACTATCGAGCGCCTGGGCGAAGGCACTTACGACGTGGCGCGGTTTGTCGATGGGCTACGCAAGGCGGGGTACGCGGGACCGGTGTCGCTGCAAGCCTATCGCGTCCCCGGCGACATAGAAGACAACCTGTCGCGCTCGCTGCGGGCGTGGCGGGCGATGGTGAAGTGAGGGGGCAGGAGCCGGGCCCCCGCAGGTGGACGTGTAGCAGGCCACCTGCTCTATCTTGATCCGGCGCCGACGTGGATCGAGAGAGGCACCAAGTCGATCAGATCGGCGTCGGGATCGGACGGATTGGGGGAGGGCTGCGGAAGCGGCTTCCCCTCGTCCAGGAGCGACTGAGCCAAGTCCTCCAATGCGCTCGCGGCCATTAGCCGCGCGTCCGGCAGATCGAATCCCTGCGTCACAACGCCCGGAAAATCGAGAGCTTCCGCCACGACCATCTCTCCCTTTGCCCGCGGAAGATAGAAAGCGACGTGGTACTGAAGCATAGCTTCATGATAATAGGAAACTCCGCCGACTGCGCCGGCACAGAAGACAACTTGGCACGCTCCTTGCAAGTCTGGCGGGCGATGGTGAAGTGAGGGGGCAGCCGGCCAGAGCCTCAGGTATCCTGATCCCATGGAGTTGATCTTCGAGATCCGCGATGCGGAAGAGGGTGGCTACTGCATGAAAAGAGAAAAAGAGAAAAAGAGTCAAAGGGATGTAACTTCCCGGACGCAACGAAATCCCAGATTGCCGTCACGGTAACCCGGTTGATACCTGAGGCGGTACGAAACGCGGAGGTACCACGCAAGGCTGAGCCAGGCCCCGCCGCGCAACACTCTTCCATCTCCTGTGTCTGGCCCCTTCGGATTCACTGCCTGGGTTCCGGAGTAGTCTCCCCACCAATCCTGCACCCACTCCCAGACGTTGCCCGCAAGGTCGTGAATCCCGTTGGGCGTCGCTCCTTCCGGGTACAACCCGACCGGCGTGGTGCTTCGGGATCCCGTCTCCAAGTAGTTCGCACGATGCTCGTCGGGCTTTTCGTCTCCCCAGGGATAGCGAACGCCGCCCCGGCCGCACCGCGCCGCGCATTCCCACTCAGCCTCCGTCGGGAGGCGTCCTTTGGCCCATTTGCAGTACGCCGCCGCCTCGTTCCAACTCACCTCCACTACCGGCCGGTTCGAATACCGAAGCTGCCGCCGCCAGTGGCCAGGCTCTTTGAGCTGACCGTAGCCGCCCTCCGTCCAAAGATCCTCGTTCCGGTAGCCTCCCGCCGCCACGAAGCGCTCATACTCGGACACCGTCACCGGGTAGCGCCCAAGGAGGAAGGGAGGCACCTCCACCCGGTGCACGGGCGACTCGGCGCCGGAAGCCTCCTTGTCGTAGTTCTTCCCTTGCGGGTCCTTGTCCTGTGCGCCCATCCAGAACCAGCCGCCTTCGACCCGGACCCAGTTGTCCTGCCCCAACCTCGGGTCTCCCGCCTGGCCGAGGGCATCCGCGGCTTCCAGCCTCGTGGCGAAGTCGATCTCGCGGGCCGCGCGAGCGTCGAAGACCGGCAGCAGGTGGTCGAGATTCTCCTGGTAGCGCGCGTCGGTGACTTTGTAGTCCCAGGACCTGAGATCCTGAAGAATCCGGCCGATCAACCCCACGCAGCGCGCCCGTTCCGCGAGGCCAGGGTTTGGCCCCAGACGGTTCAGCATCTCCCCCAGCAGATCGTCCACACGTTCCGGGTCCTGCTTGCACAGCGCGCCGGCCAGCAGCAGCACGGTCTCCCGCCAGTCGGGAGAGTAGAGCTTGTTCTCTTCAAACAGCAGCCGCAGCCGGTCGGCTTCCCGCCAGACCAGCGCCCTGGCGGTGAGGTATTCCTGGAAGGTCAGGTGCCAGTAGCGCAGCTTGTCGCCCCGGCTTACCAGGATTCCGCTGTCGGTCTCCTCCTCCTTCAGGAACTCCACGGCCGCGGCGGGCCGCTCGTCCTCCGGCACGTTGCGGAAGCGGGGCGCCAGGATGCGGGCCGCGGCGTGGCGCGTGATCTCCACCAGTTTGCCCTTCGGCTCGCTGTGCATCGTGTAGGCCAAGTGCTCCATGTGACTGAGGCACTGTTTGGCCGGCATGCGCGCCGCTTCCGGCTCGCGGAGGTCCTTTCTCTTCTCCTCGCGCTGCTGCGCCAGCCACACCAAGACGGATTCATACAACTCGGCGCGCTGGTCGGGCAGCCGGGTGCGGTTCCAGTGCAGGGAAGCGATGGCGGTCAGCATCACCGGGTTCACCGCCATGACCTCGATATCCGGCCTGCTCCGGATCTCGTCGAGAAGCTCCTGCTGATGTTCGCTCGCCTTCTCTTCGGCCCGGTATAGCGCGCCGCACCACTTACCCACGAACGCCGCCACGGCGTCATCGTCAAGCGGACCGATCTGGATGGTCGCGAAGCCGGGAATCACGGCCTGGCCGCCATAGGCCGGCGGCCGGCTTGTCGCCACGATCCGCGCGTCCGGGTACGCCCGCGCCGACAACTCCAGCAGCCGGGCGATCGCGTTGCGGGCGGCCTCCCCGGCCACCTCGTCCAGTCCGTCCAGCAGCAGAAGGACGCCGTGGTCGAGTTGCTCGCGGAAGAAGGAGGCATCGAGTGCGTGGTTCTTGCCTCGCGACGCGGACTCCAGGTAATGGATCAGCCACTCGGGCGAGTCCGCATCCGCCGGGCAACCGGCGTTCCGGCGGTCCTTGGCGATGTGAGCGGCCAGGCTGGCCGCCCGGACCAGCAGCGGAAACGGGCAGGACTTGGAGGGCAGCATCTCCGCAGCGGCCAGGGGATTCTTCCCCAGCAGCGTCTCGCAGGCCGCGAATGCGATCCGCCGCAGGAACGTCGTCTTCCCCGCGCCGGGGTCGCCGACCAGCACCACGCACCTGTTTTCGAGCGCCTTCTGCAACGGCGCCGTCCGCTGCTCCAGCGGCGTCTCGTCGTGGCCCTTCCGCTGCCCCTTCGCGGGCGCCAGCACCGTGGTCAGAGGAGTGTACAGCTCGTCGATCCGGAACCGGTGCACCGCTTCGTTGCCGACCTTGAGCCCGCGAATGTCGATGTAGGCCGTGTCTTCCCACAACAGGTTCAGGTAACCGGCCGCGTCCGGCGTCGTGCGTTTCTCATCGTCAAGATTATAGATGCCTATGACGATCTGCTTCGCCAGATCGTCGGGACTGGTGAACCCCCGCGAGACGATGCGGTCTCCGCTGCCGCACAATTGAGACCGGAACTCCGCCTGCGCCTCGATCTTCGGCATCGGCTCCAGCAGGTTTGCCGGAATCGGAAAATCGTCGGGAGCGAGGTACAACAGCCGGGGCTTGCCTGCCTCGCAGGCCGCCTGGTATTCCCGCTGGGTGTAGGACTGCCTGCTTCCGTTGGGTCCGCTGCCGAAGCGGTGCCCGATGATGCCGACGAACAGGTCGCACTGCCTGACCTGTTCGCGGCAAAATGTGTCCACTTCCCAATCGCGCGCCCCGAAATCCTCCATCCGGACACACTTCCAGCCGTCCAGCTTCTGTATGGCGACGAACGCGACCTCCCGATAGGCGTGCAGATCCGCGCCCGTGGAACTTAGAAAGACCTTCCGGACAGCAGCCACTTAGCCGTTCCCTCCGCCGGAACTCTCTCAATCCTACCGCTGAGGCGGGCCCGGCAAGAAACAGGCTGGCGGCGGCTTCACGGGCATGCCGGCCGCGGCGCACTCCGGGGAGTGAGCCGCGGCCGTGAAAGAGCGACCGCTATGTCGTGGGCACCTTCAGGCCGGCTTCGGTGGCTTTCAGGCGCGCCAGGGCGTAAGTGCCGGCGGCGTCCGAGCTGGTCACCAGGGCTTGGGCGTGTTCGTACATGGCGGTTACCAGGCGCTTGTATTCGGCGTTGAGCATCAACAGCCCCGGACCGGTCTCGTTCTTGGAAACGATCGCCGAGTTGGTGTCGGTGGCCAGGGTGCGGGCGGCCGCGAGCATTCTGTCGATGCCGTCCCGCTTCCACTCGGGCAACTGGGGCTGAATCTCCGTCAGCCGGGTGAGCGCCGGGTTCAGCCCATCGTTGACCAGCGAGCGGATCTGCTCCAGATGATGGGCGTGGGTCCAGCGCGAGATGCGGTTGGAGTCGCTGAAGGCTCTCAGCCGCCCGGCGTGGTAGCGGACGTCCCGCCCCACCTCCTCCAACTGGCGGATAAGCTGCACCGCCTCCTTCTCCAGCCCGGCCCGTTCCTGGCTCACGCCGGCCGCGAAGGCCGCGGGCACGGCCCCCAGGACGGCCAGCATGGACACACTTCGAGTAATCGATGGGAACATCATGGTTGTTTCTCCTTTCAGGTTTTCAGAATTGAGTTAGTTTCTCCGCGGCCGCGTCCCGCCTGGCCAGGCTCCCGGCAAGGCCGGGACGGGCATCGCTTCTCTTCATCGCCGCCTGGATCAGGAAATACTCGCCCAGGTTCTCCATGGTCAGCAACCCCACCAGGCGGCCGTCGTGAACCACCGGCATGGTGTGGCACTCGCATTCCTGCAAGCGCTGGAACGCGGTCTCCAGCATCTCGGTGTAATCGGTCAAGTGAAAGTCGCGGCGCATGACCTCGGCCACCGGCTGCGCGGCGCCGTGCGTGGCCAGGGCCGCCAGCAGGTCGGCCCGTGTAAGGATGCCGACCACCCGGCGCCCCTCCACCACCGGGAAGTCCTGCTGCGATCCTTGCAGGACCAGCCGCACGGCGTCGGCCAGGGTGTCGGCAGGCGCCAGCTCGCGGAAGTCGGTGACCATCGCCGCGCGGATGGGGGTGCCGGACAGGGCCGACTTCATCTCGGTGGCGCCGGCTTCCTGGCTCGCGCCGATCCAGACGAACAGGGCCACGAACAGCAGCATCGGGTTGGTGAACAGCCCGGCCAGCCCGAAGACGAACGCCAGCCCCTGCCCCACGCCAGCCGCGATCTGCGTGGCCTTCACGTACTCCAGGCGCGAGGCCAGCAGCGCCCGCAGCACGCGGCCGCCATCCATGGGGAAGGCCGGGATCAGGTTGAACAGCACCAGCCACATGTTCGCCAGCCACATCCTTTCGAGAAACGGACCCGTGGCGGCGCCGATCTCTCCCAGCGGCTCCCAGCCGTTGGTCAGCGTCAGCCAGCCGAACAGGACCGCCGCGATGACCACGTTCACCGCCGGCCCCGCCAGCGCCACCCACAGCTCCTGGACGGGCTTCTCCGGCATCCGTTCCAGCCGCGCCAGCCCGCCGATCGGCAGCAACGTGATGTCGCGCGTCGGAATGCCGTAACGCCGCGCCGCCAGCGCGTGGCCCAGCTCGTGGAGCAGCACGCAGGCGAACAGCGCCAGGATGAAGCCCACCCCGGCCAGCACCGCTTCCAGGCTCCGGCCGCGCAGCCAGTGCGCCGCCCCCACCCAGGCCAACAGCAGCAGGAACGTCGCGTGAATGCGCAGGTCGATTCCCGCCAGCTTACCGATCTTCCATGACCATTTCATTTTCTTGTCCCGTCTCTTTCTTTCCGGTATCCTTCAATCCGCCCCGCGTAAGCAGCAGCGACCAGCCCACCGACACGGCAATCACGCCCCCGATGATCCCCAGCGACCAGCCGATGGGGAACTTGCCGCCGAACGCCTCGTTCAGCCACACCATCTTGAGCCCCACGAACACCAGCACCAGGGCCAGGCCGTACTTCAGCAGCGAGAACCGTTCCACCGCTCCGGCCAGCAGGAAGTACAACGAACGCAGGCACAGAATGGTAAACACGTTCGAGGTGAACACGATCATCGGCTCGCGGGTCAGCGCGAAGATGGCCGGCACCGAGTCGATGGCGAAGATGATGTCGCTGACTTCAACGAACAGCAGCGCCAGCATGAGCGGCGTGGCGTGAAGCACGCCCTCGCAGCGAACGAAGAACCGTTGCCCGTGAAGCTCCGCCGTCACCGGCACGAAGCGTCGGAACAGCCGGATCAGCGGGTTCTTGTCCGGCTCCACCCTGCGGTCCGGAGCGAACATCATCTTGATGCCGGTCAGGATCAACAACCCGCCGAACAGCCACAGAACCCAGTGGTACTGCAACAGCACGGACCCCAGGGCGATGAACAGCGCACGAAACACCAGGGCACCCAGAATGCCGTAGAACAACACGCGGTGCTGATACACCGCCGGGATGCCAAAAAACGCGAACACCACCACGAACACGAAGATGTTGTCCAGCGACAGGGTCTTCTCGACGACGTAGCCGGTCAGAAACTCCAGCCCCACCTGCCGGGCCGCGGCCTCGGGATCGAAACCCGGCGTCTGCATGAGCCGCGCCTCGCCCGGGAACTTCCACGAGGCGTACAGGTAGAACGCGTAGTTGAAGGCCAGGGCCAGCGCGACCCACACCACGCTCCAGACGCTGGCCTCGCGCATCGACACCGCGTGCGCCTTGCGATGGAACACCCCCAGGTCCAGGGCCAGCAGCAACAGCACGAAGCCCGTGAACCCCAGGTAGAACCACCAGTATTCGGCAAACGGAAAGTAAGTCATTGTCGTCGGTCCCCCGTCGAGACCGCGGCCTCAGGCCGCAACCCGCGCGCCGCCCCAGGCCATCGCCTCCAGGCGCGCCACGCGCTGTTCGGTCGGCGGATGCGTGCGGAACAGGCTGGCCAGGCCCTCCGCGCTGAACGGATTGTGGATGAACAGGTGCGCGGTGGCCGGAGAACCAGCCTCCATCGGCACCTCCTCGTTCCGGGCCTCGATCTTGCGCAGCGCGCGGGCCAGGGCCAGCGGATCTCCTGTGTAACGCGCGGCGGCCGCGTCGGCCAGGAACTCCCGCGCGCGGGAGATGCTCATCTGCACCAGCGTGGCCGCCACCGGAGCGATCAACACACCCAGCAAACCGGCCAGGGGGCTGCCGCCCTCCTCCTCTTCCGAGGACTGCGACCCGCCGAACAGCGAGCCCCACATCGCAGCGTTGGCCAGCATGCTCAGCGCGCCGGCAAGCGTCGCCGCCACGCTCATGATCAGCGTGTCGCGGTTCTTGATGTGACCCAACTCATGGGCGATCACCGCGGCTACTTCCCGCCGGTCGAGAATCCGCAGCAGGCCCTCGGTCACGGCCACGATCCCGTTTTGCGGGTTGCGCCCGGTGGCGAACGCGTTGGGCGCTTCCTCCGGGATCAGGTAAACCCTCGGCATCGGCAGGTTGGCGCGGATCGCCAGATCTCGAACCATCGCGTGCAACTCCGGCGACTCCGCCGGGCTGACCTCCTGCGCGTGGTACATGCGCAGCACGATCTTGTCGGAGAACCAGTAGGCGCCGAGATTCATCGCCGCCGCCGCGAACAGGGCGAACCACAACCCCGTGGCGCCGCCCAGGGCCTGTCCGGCCCATAGCAGAAGCGCGGTCAGAGCCGCCAGGAGCATCAAGGTCTTGATTCGGTTCATTGTCTTTCCGCCTCACTCCATGAGACGCGGCGGAGGAAACATCGATCTATAGATAGATTGGAACCAACGATTCGGTTTTCTCGATGTAAGGGGACACCGGAGTTCACCCCACGGGACGTGGAGAGGAAGGGACTCAAAGGTCCGGGTCGGTACGCCGCGACGGCTTCTTGAAGTGCAGGGAAGTGAGCCACAGGTGGCGGTTGCCGCCGGCGTCGGGCCGGCGATGCTCATAGAGATAGCCAAGATCGAACTGCACCCCGCGCAGCGGGCTCCAGCGAACGCCGGCCGAGTGACGCACACTCCGCCAGCCCCGGGCGTCCAGGAAGAACTCTTGACTTGCATACGGCGAAAGCGGAGCGTTCACGCTCAACCGGTTCCGAAGCCGGTAGCGATTGAAGTCCGGGCCGGCGCCGGGAAGAAAGCGCTCCGCCAGCGCGCGTTGATCGAGAGCGAGACGGCGGTTGGATGCCACGGCCACTTCAGCGCCGCCGAACAGCCGGTGACCGGCGATGAAACCGCGGTCCGCCTCGCCTTCCTGGCGGGCATGGTAGTACCCCGCCAGCAGCGCCAGCCGCCCCGACGCCTTCCAGGAGAAGATCGGGCCGGCTCGCACCTGGTAGAAACCCAGGCCGCCGGGCTGTGTGCGCAGGCGGGTGTGGAGGATCAGGTCGAGGTTGGGCTTCAGGGGAAGCGTAACGTCGAAGGCGTGCTGCGTCTCCGGATCCGCGGCGGCGGCGCGGACGGCGAAGGTCAGCGAGAGAAGGAGGAGAACTTGGGGGGATCGACTCATCGGTTCGGTTCTGCCCTGGCCGCGAAGGCGGCCACGCGGCGCCGGAGTGGCGGGCGCGCGTCCCGCTCCCGCCACCCGGCGCCGCCGCGGAGGTTAGCTTTTGCCCTCCACGTGAAGGTTGTTCCGGACCGAGAAGGCTCCGTGAACGCCGTTGGCCTGCATGCCGGCGACGTCCTTATGTATCTGGTTCGCCACCACGCCTTCCAGCGTCACGTGGCC
>CAYOTD010000091.1:0-9551 GCA_964406685.1 uncultured Solibacteraceae bacterium
GGGGTGGGGAATTTTCGACCGGCGAAATGGGGAATTTTCAACCGGCCTTGACAAACGAACCTTCTTCCCGCCTTTGGCCTTCTGGGCAGCCTCTTGCGCCATCACCGGACGTTGCGTGCCCTAGCGGACCGCGCTGGGTGGACGGCCCATCGGCTTGGCTGCGGGCACGATCAGTTTGGGCGGTTTCAGCCAGACCCCCACCTGCGGCGTGATGCCAACGGCGTAGGCGAGTCCGCGCTGTTCCAATCCCTCCCGCAACTCGGTGGCATCCCCATAGCCGGCATCGGCCAATACCACTTGATCCGGCACTCCCCAGGTACGAATCTGATCGATGATTTCCAAGGCCAGTTCCCACTTCTTGCGAAATACAATCTCCTCCGGGATGCCCGCCTCTTTGCGCCGCTCCGCATCGTTGGCCCAACTCTCCGGAAGATAGAGCCGCCAGCCCAACGGCACGTTTCCCTGCTCGCCAACATGGTGCACGCTCACCGCGACCTGGCAGTTGCCGGTCTTGCCCAACCTGCCCCAGTACTGCCGCTCCACGCCCACCGAGTGCGTGCCCTGCTTGGGGAACCCGGTATCGTCGATCACCCACGCCGGGTCCGGCTCCAACTCCGCCGTCATGCGCTTCCCCAGTTTCTCCCAGACCGGGTTCCAATCCCGCGGACTCTGTCCAATGAACTGCTGCATCGCTTGCACGTTGCCCTCGGGCAGACGCTGAGCCAAAGGTCCGATCGATTTCCGCTCGCCGTTCAGCAACAGGCCCCGCACATACGCGCCGCCCCACTGGCGCCGCTCACTCCTGCCTATCGGCTCCAGAAGATCGACAAGGAATTGCTCCAGCCGTTTGCGGCAGCGGGTGATCTGGGCCTCGGTCATGCCCAAACATAACAGGGTGTTTTCGGTTTGTCACTACGTAACGCAGTAATACTAGGGCTCGACTTCCGGCCGCCGCAACCGGCGCGACGGAATCGTCGTCCGGGTAATCGACTATCGGCTGCACAACATGCCAGGCTCGGAAGCCGTCTGCCGGCTGATCACGACGACTCTCGGCCCTGTCCAACCTCCGGCCATGC
Organism: uncultured Solibacteraceae bacterium; assembly: GCA_964406685.1. GTDB lineage: Bacteria > Acidobacteriota > Terriglobia > Bryobacterales > Bryobacteraceae > JACQZT01. Next base: position 1,077 of record CAYOTD010000091.1, read on the forward strand.
AACTGGCTGCGCTGTATCGTGACCGCCGGGAGATTGAGAACTCTCTGGACGAGTGGAAAACGCACTTGCGAGGCGCGCAGATCGTGCTGCGCGGCAAGACGCCGGAGCTGGTGGAGCGGGAATTCTGGGGCTTGCTGTGGGCCCACTACCCCATCCGCGGATTGATGCATGAAGCGGCGCTGAAAACCGATGAGGATCCCGGCCGGCTTTCCTTTCTCCATTCCGTGCGAGTCGTCCAGCGGCGGTTGGCCGCTTTGCTGCCGTTTCCCCCTCGACTCGGGAAAACCCTGCATGAGGCGGTTCTGCGGGAGATCCTCGAAGAGCGAGTCGTCTCCAGCCGGAACCGGATTGACTTCCGCGGCGTGAAACGGAAGATGAGCAACTGCAACCTGCGGCCGCGCAAGCGTCAGCCGACCCGCCGTGTCGACGTCTCCGAACGAATCAGGATCGTTATGTGAACAGTATTGGGGTTTAGCTGCCGAAGTCGCCCCTGGTTGTGTTGCCCGGCCGCGATGATGATTTCATCGTTCCGCGTGGAAGCTCGGTCCTTCAACCAGAAGACGTGATGCCGGTTCTTGGCGAGAGCCCTGACGTGGCGGTGCAGCGGCGAGTTGTGGAAGTGTCGGATGCGATCTCCGCCGAGAGTGCATCCCAAGACGAGGCCCGGCGCTGATGCTCTTCGGGCCGCGTAACCATCTCGGCTCGTCGAACCTCCGGCCCCGCCGCTGGTCGGCGGTTCGCGAAGGACCGGTCATCGCCTTCCCATTGGCGAGCGGCGCGAGACGCGCGCAGGCCGGCTACTTGCGCAGCGTGTAGCTGTAGAGCTCGCCGCCTTCCTGCTCGATGAACTTCATGGTCAGGGCGGTCCCGGTGGCTTCCAGGATCGAGAAGCCCTGCTTGCTCTCCGCCATGAAGAGCATGTTGGGGTAGTTCTTCTGCCGGGCGGCCCGGGCGTTGGCGCCGGCCGCTCCGTTGACGAAAAGATGAACGTTGCCCTGCGGCTTGAGGTGCTGGAACAGGTGCTCATGACCGCAGAAGTAGATGTCGGCCCGGTTGGCTTCGAGGATGGGCAGGATGTCCTGGATGAGTTCTTTGTTGTCGCCGCGGATGGCGGAGTAGATCTGGAAGTGGCCGTAGACGACCTTCCAGCGGGCCGTGCTGGCCTTGAGTTCGCGATCGAGCCACAGGCGCTGGCGTTCGGACAGGAGTGGGGTATTGAGAACGAAGAACTGGACGGGGCCGGCGGTGTAGGTGTAGTAGAGAGCGGGCAGTCTCCAACTGGGGTTCTTGTAGAGCAGTTCGGCGGCCGGCCCCGAAGGGTTGTTCCAGTCGTGGTTGCCGAGGCTGGGATAGAAAGGGATGCCCAGCTTCGGATAAAACCGCTCCCAGTACTTCTGCCAACGGGGGTCGCTGGGGCTGGTCGAGCCGGTGTCCTGATAGTTGTCGCCCAGGGTGATGCCGAAGTCGAAGGGCTGCTCGCGGTGGAAGCGGGCGATGGTGTTGGCGCAGGCCTCCTGGACGGAACTGCCGGTGCCGGTGTCGCCGATGGCGACGACGCGGAGCGACGCCGTGCCGGCCTTGGCCTCGAACTTGGGAGGAGCGTCCCAGAGGAACGCCGGGAGTTGGGAGCCGAGGATCTCCTGGGCCCGGCCCAGCGTGAAGAGAGCCTCTGTGTCGTTGGCGGCGCGGGCGATGAGAATGCGCTTGCGCAGCGTCTCGGCTAACCGCTCCTTGCGGTAGTCGGCCAGCCGCTCCAAAGCTTGAACCGCGAGCGTAGGGTTGGCGTGGGTAGAGGCCCAGCGCTCCAGGTGGGCGATCAGGGCGGGATCGGCGGAGTGGCGCAGGGAGCGGGAGAGGTAGGCGAGGCAGGCGGAAGAGCGCGAGGCGAACGAGGGGGATGCTTCCGGGCACTCACCGGCATCGTACAGGCCGACGATGAAAGCAGTGACGTGGGAAAGGCGTTCGCTTTCACCGCTGCCGGGGGCGGAAGCAACAAGCTTCGTAAGGCTGGCGGCGCGGGCCTTGGGCTCTTTCTGGTCGATGACGGCCTGGCCGGCGGATCGGAGTCCCGGGGGCAAGCGGTCCGCCAGCCCGGCCGTGGACTGAGACCACAGGGGAGAAAGGGCGCCGACGGAGAGAACCGCGGCCGGAAGGCACACTCTTGCGATCAAAAGCGGTAGTTTCACGAAACCTCCTTCAGTGGCATGCGGGCTGGCTCACGAAGCATCTTCGAGCATAGCAAGTCGGACGAACCCGCGAAGTAATATGATGTGACATTGATTCCCGCATCTCCCCGGGAGGTGAAGCCGTGAAAGCCGTCATCCCACGACTCTTGTTCGGGTCCGTCTTGGCGTTCAGTCTCCACCACGCCGCCCCCGCTGCCGCTGCCGGCGGCGTTTCCTATTACCCGTTGCGGCTCGAAGATCCAAAGGCCGTCTACCTGACTGAGCCCGGCTTCCCGGTGCAAGGGGACGGGCAGGCCGACGATTCCGCCGCCCTCCAGGCGGCCATCGACCGCGTGCAGGAAACCACCGGCGAAGGCATCCTCTTCGTCCCCGAAGGCCGCTATCGCATCACGCGGACCATCTATGTATGGCCCGGGATCCGCGTCATCGGCTACGGCGCCAAGCGGCCCGTCATCCTGCTGCCCGACCGCACGCCCGGCTTCCAGCAGGGCGTCGGGGCCATGATCTTCTTCGCGGGCTTCCGCGCCGGCCAGTTCCGCGGCTTCCGCATTCCCGCCCCGCCGCCGGGCCCCGTCCCGCCGAATCCGTCCATCGCCGACGCCAACCCGGGCACCTTCTACCCGGCGATGAGCAACATCGACATCGAGATCGGCGACGGCAACCCCGCGGCCATCGCCGTCCGCGCTCACTTCGCCCAGCACGGCTATCTCTCGCACATGGATCTCCGCCTCGGCTCCGGCCTCGCCGGCATCCACGACGTGGGCAACGTGGGCGAGGACCTGCACTTTCACGGCGGGCGTTACGGAATCCTCACCCGTAAGCCCTCGCCCGCCTGGCAGTACACCCTTGTCGACTCCACCTTCGACGGCCAGCGCGAAGCCGCCATCCGCGAGAACGAGGCGCAGCTCACCATCGTCCGCTGCGCCTTCCGCAACGTCCCCACCGCCATCGCGATCGACAAGAACTACTCCGACTGGCTCTGGGTCAAGGAATCCCGCTTCGAGAACATCGGCGGCCCCGCCGTCATCGTCAGTAACGAGAACAGCCGCCTGACGCAGATCAACCTCGAGGACATCTACTGCCGCGACGTGCCCCTCTTCGCCCGCTTCCGCGAAAGCGGCCGGCAGTTGGCCGGCAAGGGCGCCGTCTACCACGTCAAGTCGATGTCGCACGGCCTCACGCTGGCGGGACTGGGCGCGGTCGGCGTCACGAAGACGGCCTGGCAGGCCGTGCCTTTACAAACCATGCCCGCCCCGGGACCCGCCGCCATCGCCGCCCTTCCACCGATGGATCGCTGGGTGAGCCTCCGCTCGCTCGGCGCGAAGGGCGACGGCAAGACCGACGACACCGCGGTCATCAAGAAAGCCATCGCCGACCACGCCGTCATCTACCTGCCCTCCGGCCGCTACGTGGTCACCGACACCATCGCGCTGCGCCCGGACACCGTGCTCATCGGCCTCCACCCGGACGAGACGCAACTCGACCTGCTCGATTCCACCCCCGGCTTCCAGGGCCCCGGCTCTCCCCGGCCCTTGCTGCTCGCTCCCAAGGGCGGCAACAACATCGTCACCGGCATCGGTCTCTACACCGGCGGCATCAACTCCCGCGCCCTCGGCGCCATGTGGATGTCCGGCAAGGACTCGCTGATGGCCGACGTCCGCTTCCTCGGCGGCCACGGCACCCGCGGTCCGGACGGCAAGCGCGAGAACCCTTACAACAGCAACCTCAGCGGCGATCCCGATCCCCGCCGCCGCTGGGACAGCCAGTACCACAGCCTCTGGATCACCCACGGCGGCGGAGGCACGTTCTTCAACCTCTGGACGCCCAGCACCTTCGCCCAATCCGGGCTCTACATCTCCGACACCAAGACCCCCGGCCGCGTCTACCAGGTCTCGGCCGAGCACCACGTCAGGACCGAGATCAAGCTCGACCAGGTGGAGAACTGGGATCTCTACGCCCTCCAGACCGAGGGCGAGCGCGGCGAAAGCGAAGCGGCCTCCGCGCTGGAGATCAGCCGCTCGAAGAACCTCACCATCGCCAACTTCCACGGCTATCGCGTCACCCGGAGCCTGCGGCCCTTCCCCTACGCCATCCGCATTTCGGAGTCGAGCGGCATCCGCTTCCGCAACGTGCATGTGGACGCCAACAGCTCGGCAGGCTACTGCCTCCCCTCGGGCGAATGCACGCAAATCGTCCGGGCCAGCAAGTTCTCCTACGGAACCTGCATCCTGGACGCGGACACGCGGCAGGAGGTGCGCGACCGCGAGTTCGCTTTCCTCGACTACCCCGGCGTCCGCCCCGCGCCCGCCCCCGCGACGGCGCCCAAGGTGGAGCGGCTCGCCACCGGCTTCTACAACCTGGGCGGCGGCGCCGTCGACGCCGAGGGCCGCCTGTACTTCGTCGATGCCCGCTGGCACCGCATCTACCGCTGGTCGCCCCGGACCCGGCGTCTCGCCATCATCCGCGACAATCCGCTGGATCCCGTGAACCTGGCCTTCGACCGGGCCGGCAACCTGCTGGTGGTCTCCTCCGGCGGCAGCGGCATGGCCGTCTACGCATTCAAGCCCGATGGACCCGAGGACGAACTCACGCTGCTGGATCGCGAACCCGCGACCGACCGGCCCGGGATGCAGCCCGTGCTGCCCGCCAGTTACTGGGTCAACGGCGATTTCACCAACACCCTGAACACCTCCACCTACGAGTACATCTCCCTGGAGGAGATGTTCTTCAAGCTGATGCAGCGCCGCAAGACCTTCCAGTACGTCTCGCCCGACCGCACGACGTTCATCCCCACCGACGAAGTGTTCGTCCAGGGCCCGCCGCACCTGGGCTACAAGTGGGCCCACGTGCTCCAGTCGTACGGCCTGGCAAAGGCCGCGCCCGGCCAACCGTTCTACGTCACCAACGAAGCAGACCAGAAAACGTATCGTGCGAAGGTAACCAGTGACGGCACTCTGGCGGACGTCAAGCTCTTCGCCAACCAGGGCGGCGAAAGCGTGATTCAGGATGCCGCGGGCAACGTCTACCTGGCCGCCGGCCAGATCTTCATCTACAACCCGGCAGGGAAGATGACGGGAACCATAGCCGTTCCCGAACGCCCCCTCCAGTTGGTGTTTGGCGCCAAGGATCGCCGCACCCTATACATCCTGACCTCGTCGAGTCTCTACGCGGTGCGGATACCCTGACGCGCGCACATGCCATAATGACTACCTACGACCCGCCGCTACAAGATCCTGCTCATCTCCACCGGCGTGGTGGTCCTGGCCTTGGCCGCCGCCGGCATAATCGCCGCGCGACAGCTCTCCCGCCGCTTCGAACCCTACGTCCGCCAACAGGCCATTGACTATCTGGAAAAGCGCTTCGCCGCCCAGGTAGAACTGCGTTCCCTGCGCGTCCACCCGCCGAAGACCTCGTTCCTGCGTCTGCTCCTCAGCCGCGGCCGAGGCGGCATAGCCCGCGTAGACGGCGAAGGCCTGATCCTCCGCCTGCGTGATCGCCCCGGCCTGCCCGCCATCTTCGCCGTATCCAAATTCGCCTTCGATCTCGACCTCGGCAAGCTCTTCGACGCCACCCGCAAGGTGCCCCGAGTCGCTCTCGACGGCGTCGAGATCCACGTCCCCCCACGCCGCGCCCGGTCCGCGAAAACCCCCACCCCCGCCTTCCGGTCCTCGGTCCTGTTCGAGAGGATCCTCATCAACGACGCCGCCCTGATCCTCCATCCGGCGGACCCAAAGAAACTCCCGCTCCGCTTCGACATTCACCGGCTGGAGATGGAATCCGTCGGCCCCGGCGTCCCCATGCGCTTCCAGGCGCGCCTCACCAACGCCCGCCCCCCCGGCCAGGTCTCCTGCAAGGGAACCTTCGGCCCCTGGGCGCCGGAAGACCCCGGCGACTCGCCCCTGTCCGGCGAGTACGTCTTCGACAAGGCGGACCTGGGCGTATTCGCCGGCATCGCCGGTATTCTCTCTTCCACGGGCGGTTTCCAGGGCACCCTCTCCGCCATCGAGGCCCGAGGCGAAGCCCGCGTCCCGGATTTCCGCCTCAAGATGGCCGGCAACCCCGTCCCTCTGGTGACGAAGTTCGAAGTGCTGGTGGACGGCGGCAACGGCAACACAGTCTTGAAACCGGTGCACGCGACCCTGGGCACAACCCGCTTCACCACCAGCGGAGCCGTAATCAAGCACGACGGCGACAAGCGCCGGACCATCTCGCTGAAGGTCTCGATGCCCGACGGCAACATCCGCGATCTTCTCCGGCTTGCCTCGAACGATGAGCCCTTCCTGGCCGGTCGCCTGCTGCTGGAAACCCGCATCGACATTCCCCCGCTGGCCGGGACCGTGCGCGAGAAACTGATCCTCGACGGCCGCTTCGAGCTGAGCGAGGGGCGCTTCTTGCGCTCGAACATCCAGGACCAGATCGACAACCTCAGCCGCCGTGGCCAGGGCGCTCCGTCCAACACCCAAATCGACGAAGTGGTTTCCTACATGACTGGCGAATTCCGCCTACAGAACGAGGAACTCACTTTCCGTTCGCTCGCCTTCGGAGTCCCCGGAGCGCACGTGCAGCTAGCCGGCCTCTACAATCTCTCCAGCGACGCCCTGGACCTGCGCGGCAACCTGCGTTTGCAGTCCAAGGTCTCCGGCACCGTAGGCGGATGGAAGCGTTGGGCGCTAAAACCCGCCGATCCCTTTTTCGCCAAGCGCGGCGCGGGAACGTCCCTGAACATCAAGGTGAGCGGCACCTCCCGCCGCCCCAGCTTCGGATTGGACCGCAACTCCCCCCGCAAGTAGCCGGTTGGCCGAAATCCACCAGCCCGGCGGTGGAATCCGGCCACCGGGAGACGGGCATCCTGCGGCGTTTCAATGACTTACCTCCTGGCAAGCAGTTTGCATTTGTTGCCGGCGCAAGGAGGCAAAGGCAATGAAAACGAAACTGATGGCGATGATGCTGATGGCGGGTGGAGCGCTATTCGGCGGAACGCATTTCTCCTTCGGCGTGCACATCGGAGGCCCCCCGGCGTACGTACCGGTTTATCGTCCTCCGGCGCGCGCCGTGGTTCGCGTTTACCGTCCTCCGTGCCCCGGTCCCCGCTACATCTGGATTGACGGCTACTACGACGGCTACGGCCGCTGGTTCAACGGCTACTGGGCGATGCCGCCCTACGCCGGTGCCTACTGGATCGCGCCCCGCCACCACGGCGGCCGCTACTACCACGGCTACTGGTCCGGCCCCCGCGGCCACTACTACGGCCCCAGCCGCCACGCCCCCCACGGCCGCGGCCACCGCCGCTGACTTGCCTTCTTGAGTTGCTCAGGACCCTGCGGGCAACCGCGGGGTCCTGTTCCCACCAACGCCAACCCCCAGGCAGAATCCCGGACCGGGTACCTCCCCGTGCTACAATCGAATCGCCCCGCCCAGTGGCTCGCCCCGCCGCATCTGCCCCCAGGCGAACAAAAAGCGAAGCGGTACAAACAAAACCAATTTTCCCCTTTGTTTGCAACGCGGCTTCCCCGGGGCGAGGCCTTGGGGTAGAATTGCGGTGCTACGGTATTTCCGGACAACACAAATGAAAAACGACAATCGACGAACATTCCTCCAAACGGCCGCGGCCACGGTGCTCGCGCAGCCGGCCTTCCCCGTGCTGGGAGCCAATGACCGCATCAACCTGGCGGTGGTGGGAATCGGCGGCCGCGGTCGCGACCACATCAACGGGTACGCGAAACTCCCCCAGTGCCGGATCGCTGCGGTCTGCGACGTGAACCAGGCGGGACGGGAACGCGGCGTCGCGCAGGTGGAAAAGCTGCTGAACTACAAGCCCAACCAGTGCTCCGACATGCGCCGTCTGTTCGACGACAAGCAGATCGACGCGGTCTCCTTCGCCACGCCCAACCACTGGCACGCGTTGGGGACGATCTGGGCCTGCCAGGCGGGCAAGGACGTGTACGTCGAGAAGCCGCCGTGTCACAACATCTTCGAAGGCCGCAAGATGGTCGAAGCGGCCCGCAAGTACCGGCGCATGGTGCAGGTCGGCTCCCAGAGCCGCAGCGCGGCTTACATCCAGCGGGCCATGCAACTGCTCGGCCAGGGCGTGATCGGCAAGTTATATGAGGCCAAAGGTCTCTGCTTCAATCCCCGGAAATCGATCGGCCGCACGCCCGATCAGCCGGTGCCGCCCGGCATCGACTGGGATCTCTTCCTGGGGCCCGCGCCCATGCGTCCTTTCAGCCAGAACCGTTTTCACTACAACTGGCACTGGCATTGGGACTACGGCGCCGGGGACATCGGGAAC
>CAYOTD010000091.1:9561-11140 GCA_964406685.1 uncultured Solibacteraceae bacterium
CCAGGGCATCCACGAGATGGACAAGGCGCGGTGGGGGCTGAACCGCGGCCTGCCCAGGCATGTCAGTTCCACCGGCGGGAAGTTCGTCTACGACGACGATCAGGAGACCCCGAATACGCAGATCGCCACCTTCGACTACGGCGACGCCCAGATCACCTTCGATGTGCGCGGCCTGATCACGCCCGGGGAAGGCGACGTGCGGCGCGGCGACCACTTCGTGGGCAACATCTTCTTCGGCAGCGAAGGCTACATGACCCTGGACAGCTTCGGCTTCCGCGTCTACAAGGGCGTCAAGCGCGAGTTGGCGATGGACGAGAAGGCCGGCCGCGGCGACGTAGACCTCGCCCACATGGAGAACTTCCTCTCCGCGTGTCGCAGCCGCAACTACAAGGATCTCACCGCCGACATCGAGACCGGCGTGACTTCGATGGCGCTGGTGCACCTGGCCAACATCAGCTATCGCGTCGGCCGGCGTCTCACCGTGGACCCGGCGACCATGGGCGTGGTGGGCGATCCCGAAGCCGCCAGACTGCTCACGCGCCCGTACCGCGCTCCCTACGTGGTTCCCGACACGGTGTAGCCGCGAGAGGGAGGTTCTGAGCACAGCGCGGGGGGACTGCCTGGTGAGCGCGGAAGGAATCGAACCTTCAACCTACTGATTAAGAGTCAGTTGCTCTGCCAATTGAGCTAACGGCCCACGCGTCATTAACATAACATGTGAGCCGATTTTTGTAAATAGCTTATCGGGATGATTCCAGCTTTTCCCTTTTCCGTTTTTCCTGTATCCGACGATGCCGCCGGTCGAGTACCAGCCGGATGGCCGGGTTATTCGGGTTGGAGGGGGATCAACGAAAGGTTGTCGGAAAGCTCGTTGGTTACCACCAGAAAACTCCCATCCGGACTGACCGCTGCCTGGACCGGTCCCTTGCCGACTTTATAGACCATCGTATCCACCGTGTCCAGGCGGGCGGAAAGGCGGGAAACGGTATTGGATTTGGAATTCACCACATAAACCCACTGTCCGTCCGGGCTGACGGCAACCCCGAAGGGGGATTTTTCCACCGGGATGTTGATCACGATGCGGTTGGTGGTGAGATCGAGCATAGAAAGGTCATTCGTCGACTTGTTGGCGATGAAAAGCCGTTTGCCGTCCGGAGAGACAGCCAGTCCGTCTGGATTTTCTCCCACCCGGATGCGCTTTTCGATGCGCAGCAGTTCATCGTCGATGATCAGCAGTTCATCACTGGCCCCGTTGATGACATAAATCTTCGAACCGTCGGGGGAGACGGCGACCCCGATGGGGCGTCCTCCCAAAGAAATACTCTTGATGACCTCGTTGCGCGACATCTCGATGACGTCCAGACGTCCGCTCTCCGGCTTGGATCCCAGTCCGAAGTTGGTGGCATAGACCCGATAGCCTTTCGGGGATACGGCCAGCATGCTCGGAGGACCTTCCACCTTGACGTTATCGGTGATCTGCCGGGTTTTCATATCCAGGACGGCGATCATGCGGGTTTTATCCAGGGCAATATAGGCTTTGTCGCCCAAGGGGGTCAGAATGATTCCCAGGGGGCCTTCA
>CAYOTD010000092.1:0-11118 GCA_964406685.1 uncultured Solibacteraceae bacterium
CAACGGCAAGAAGCTGCCGTTGATCGATCCTCCCCCGCCTGTGGCCGACGCCCGCGCCAAGGCCGGTGTTGTGTCGTACGGGGTTCGGCTGGCCGCCATGCGCGCGCGCGTCGATGCCGTGGAAGGCGATCCGCCAAATCCGCCGGGAAGAGTGGTAACGACTGGCGACGGGTATTACGCTTTCGACTTCGCGGTGCGGTACCCGCCGGGCAAGGACTTCGGCGCATACTCGACCGCGGACCCCGTCTCGGCGTCCATTGCCGGGTACAAGTCCAAAGACCTGCACAGATGGGAGGATCTGGGCGATAGCACGGTGGACGTCAGAGGGCAGACCTCCATGGACGGGTTCACCGTTTTCGAAGACCCCCATGGGATTCCCGAAGAGCGCTTCAAGGCCGTCTACATGGCACGCCCGCCCAAAGACAAGGCGCCTGCCCTGTGGGCGGCCTATCAGACGCTTCACCCACGGCACCGCGATGTACGGATCAACCCGAGCAATCTAACCTGCATTTATGGCGCGACCTCGCCGGATGGCGGCAAATGGACGCCGATCAAGGAGCCGCTCTTCACCCACTACAGCGATACGGACACAACCGTGGTCTACAACGAGTGGCTCGGCAAGTACGTGATGTACACGCGCCTCTACCTCACCGAACGCCGGATGGTGGCGGTGGCCGAAGCCGGCGACTTCCGCCGGTGGGAACCCGTCCGGCCGCTGCTCTGGCCCGGTCTGGACGAGCCTCTATCGACGGATATCTATACCAACGCCTACACCTGTTATCCCGGCATGCCCGAGGTGCATCTGATGTTTCCCATGTTCTACCATCGCTTCGACCAGACCTCGGACGTACGGATGTTCTCGAGCATCGATGGTCTGCATTGGAACCAGGTGCCCGGCGGACCCGTTCTGTCCCGTGGGGACTTCAACGATTCGAGTATCGAGTTTTTGTCCGCCGGCAAGCCTCTCGTGCCGCTTCCCAAGGACCGCGTGGGGATGCGGTATTCGGTTTCGCGATATCCCCACAAGTATCCGCGTTGGAAGGAAGGTCTCAGAGCGGGTGCGAGCGGCTGGGCATGGTGGGAGAAGGGCCGTCTGGTGGCGGTGAAAGCCGACGAAGAGGGCGAGTTCACCACCTTCTCGTTGCCCGTGATGGGCAGGCAACTGAGAATCAATGCCCGGACCCCTCGTGCGGGGATGATTGCCGTCGGCCTGAACGGACGGTCCATCGAGGACTGCGACCCGATTGCCGGCGATGGCTACGCCCATCGGGTGACATGGAGGGGCAACCCGGACGTGGGGCTGGAGATAGGCAAGGCCGCTTCGATCACGTTTCATCTTAGAAGGGCGGAGTTATTCGGGTTTGAGTGGGTGGATTAGGGACCTAGACCGCCATCGCCAGGGCGTCGATGGCCGGGCGTTCGTCGGACCTGGCTTCGGAAAGGACCAGCAGCGAGTCGATCTTCGCCGCCTGCATCGCGATCCGCAGGCGGCCGGAGGAAGGGAGATCCTCGTCGCTTTCCGAGGCGAACTCGGCCAGGTAGGTCAGCGGCGCCAGGCCGGAGGTCTTCAGCTCCGGCCGGTGGTGGAATTCGACGGCGTCCACCAGCACCGCCGGCAGGCCCCACTGGCGCAGGAGGGAGGCGCCGAGGTGGCCGTGGTCTTCTCCCACCAGCACCGCGTCGGCCAGCACCGGGCACTCGGCCGCCAGCCTCCGGTAGGAAGCCGCCGCGTCCCCGGGGAGCGATTCCAGCTTCACGCGGCCGATGTCGTGAATCAGGCCGGCGACGAAGGCCACCGCAGGGTCCGGAAAACCGGAGGAATCCGCCAGCCTCTCCATGATCGTGGCGACTTCGATGGAGTGCCGCCACAGATCCCGCAAGGCGGCGGAGGCGAACAACGGTTTCGCGCCGGCGGCGATGAGTATCCTTCTCACGGCGTCGAGGCCCACCGCGGCGATTCCTCTGGCCACGGTGGTGATGGGCGTCCGGGGCGAGTAGAGAGCGGAATTGGCCAGACGCAGCAGGGAGGAGGCCAACACCTGGTCGGTGTTGATGAGCTGCTCGATGCCGGCGAAGGAAACGTTGTCGTCGCGCACCAGGGCCAGCGCCTTGACCAGGACCTTGGGGTACGCGTGGAGTCCCGGCGAGTTCGCCAGGACCTCCGGGGGCACACGCAAGGATTCCAGCGCGGCCACCGCTCCTGAATCAAGATGGCCGGCGGCGGCCAGCTCGCGCAACTCCGCCAGAATCTCCGCGGGCGTCCGGTACTCGTAAGCGGCGTATTCCAGGCCCAGGTTGAAGGCTCGCGCCACCTCGGCCACCGCGACCAGCGGATCGTCCGCCGCCGGCGCGGCGCCGGCCGCGTAGGCTTGCATGACGTCGTCGATCAACCGGTCGATCCCGGTTTCGGCGGGCCGGCGTTCCGAGGAGGCCAGCATCCCCAGGGCGCGCAGCGCCCGGCAATCGTCGCGGGGCAGACCGAGCCGACCGGCAATCTCGAAAGCGAGCGCCGCCACGCGCAGACAGTACTGATCCTGGAACGTTGCCAAACTCGCCTCACCCTTCTCATCGGCACCGGAGGGCCGCATCGACCCTCAAAGCGCATGGAGAAGAAGAGGCGAAACCAGTTTACGCGGCAGACACCACCGGGTAGTACGACCAGGCAGAGCCAGCAACCCCGTTCGGTATAATCGCTGTTTGGCGGAAGGCCACAACGGAAACCCGCCATCGAAAAGGAAAGAGGACCAGGAATGAAAGCAGCCGTCTACTACGGGCCGCGCGATGTTCGCGTGGAGGCCGTACCGAAACCCTCGGCCGGGCCGGGCGAGGTCGTACTCCGGGTGCTGCGGTGCTCGGTCTGCGGAACGGACAAGCGCATCTACACGCACGGGCAGAAGAACGTCGTGCCTCCCACGGTCACCGGGCACGAGATTGTGGGGACGGTCGCCGAGACCGGCGCCGGCGTCAATGCCGGGATCGCTCCCGGCCGGAAGGTGGTGGTGGCCACCGTGGTGGGCTGCGGCAAGTGCATTTACTGCCGGCGGAAGCAGTACAACCTGTGCGACTCGTTCACGGCGCTGGGATACGACTACGCCGGCGGATTCGCCGAGTACGTGAAGATCCCGGCCGCCGCCGTGGCCCAGGGGAACATCATTCCCGTGCCGGAATCCCTGTCGCTGGAGCGCGCGGCGCTGGTCGAGCCGCTTTCCTGCTGCCTGAACGGCCAGGAGTACCTCAACGCGCAGCCGGGCGACCGCGCCCTGGTTTTCGGCGCCGGCCCCATCGGGCTGATGCACGCCGCCGCCCTGAAATCGCGCGGTTGCAGCTACGTGCTGGTCACCGACGTGTCGGACGAGCGCCTCGGCTACGTGCGCGAGTTCGGCCTGGGCGCCACGCTCAACACCGCGGGCGGCAACCCGGTGGAGAAGATTCTGGAAGCGGCGGGTGGGGAGAAGTTCGACGTCGCGCTGACCGCGAATTCGGTGAAGTCCACCCAGTCGGACGCCCTGAAACTGGTGCGCAAGAAGAGCCGGGTCTGTTTCTTCGCCGGCATTCCGAAGGACGACCCGGTGGTGCCCATCGACACCAATCACATCCACTACAACGAGATCTCGGTGTTCGGGTGCTTTGCCTCCAACTTGCAGCACTATCACGAGGCCCTGGCGCTCGTCTCCCAGGACGCCCTGCCGTGGGACCGCTTCGTCACGCACCGCTTCAAGCTGGACGAAATGGTGAAGGCCTTTGCGGTGGTGGAAGCGGGACAAGGGATCAAGTGCGTCATTGACTGCGAATAAGACTCATACCGATGGACAAAAACTCTCTCGCGCAACTGATTGAGATCTCCCGCACCGTGGGAGCGAATCCGGAGTACGTGCAGGCGGCCGGCGGCAACACCTCCGTGAAATCCCCCGATGGCCGCACGATGGCGATCAAGGCCAGCGGCACCGCTTTGACCTTGATGAGCGAAACCGAAGGTTGGGTGGAGCTGGATATCGCCGCGGTTCTGAGCATCCTGACCCGCACGGACCTAGCCGGCCTGCCGACCCAGGAACGCGAAGCGCGCGTGCTGGAGCACCTGCGCTCGGCGGCGGTGGGCGGGCGCGGGCGGCCTTCGGTGGAAAGCGCGCTGCACGCGATGCTGGGGCGGGTGGTGATTCACTCGCACGCCCTGGCGGTGAACGCGCTGACCTGCGGGCCGGGCGCCGGGACGCTGGCGGAGATTACGCCCGCGGGCGAACTGCCGCCGCTCTGGGTGCCCTACACCGACCCGGGCTGGTCGCTGGCGGTGGCGGTCCGCTCGGCCGCGGACCTTTATCAGGCCGGGCACGGCTGCCCGCCCGCAGTGATCTTCATGGAGAACCACGGCCTGCTGGTCGCGGCCGCCGACGCCCGCCAGTGCCTGGCGCTTCACGAGGAATGGGTGCGGCGATGCGAACGGTACTTCGCCCCGGCGGCGCCGCCCCTGGCGGACGCGCCCCAGATCGCTTCCGCCACACTGCGCGAGACGATGGCGGCGCTGCGCCGGAGCTGGCGCGAAGCGCGCGGTGGCCGGCCGTTCCTGCGTCTGTCGGCGCATCCGGAGGCGGCCGGGGCGGCGCGCGAAGAGGTCGCCCGAGTGCTCACCGCCGGCTCGCTGACGCCGGACCACATCGTCTACACCGGCGCCCGTGCGGTGGCGGCGGATTCGGTGGCGGAGTTGCCCGCAAAGATGAAGCAGGTCCTCACCGAGAAGGCCGCTCCGCGCGTGGCGCTGGTAAAGGGCGTGGGGACCTTTGTGTGGGCCGAAGACCCGCTGAAACTGGACGCCGCCGAGGCGCTGGCCGCCGCGGGCGCGCGGATCGTTCGCCTGGCCGCCGGGCGCGGCGGGGCGCACAACCTGGCGCCTTCCTCGGCCGCCTTCATCATCGACTGGGAGGCCGAACACTACCGGGCGCGCGCGCTGGAAGCGGGACGCGCTCCGTTGGCGGGACAGGTGGCGCTGGTCTCCGGAGCGGCGTCGGGATTGGGCTGCGGAATCGCCCAGGGGCTGGTCGAGGCGGGCGCCACGGTGGCGTTCTGCGATATCGACGATGGGGGCGCGGAAGCGGCGGCGGCCGCCTCCGCCGACGCCCGCCGGGCCCTGGCCGTCCACATGGACGTGACCAACGAGGAGTCGGTGGCGGCCGCCTTCGACCGCGTGATCCGTCATTGGGGCGGAGTGGATATCGTAGTCTGCGCCGCCGGCATCGCGCCTCCCTATGAACTGGTCGACATGCCGCTGGACAAGTGGCGGCTGTCTCTGGAAATCAACCTGACCGGCTACTTCCTGGTGGCGCGGGAAGGCGCCCGGATCATGCGGGCGCAGGGCGAGGGCGGCGCCATGGTCATGATCTCCTCCAAGACGGGACTGGATGCGTCGAAGGCCAACTCGGCCTACAACGCCACCAAGGCCGGCGAGCTGCACCTGATGCGCGGCTGGGCGCTGGAGCTCGGCAAGGACGGCATCCGCGTGAACGCCGTGGCGCCGGGCAACGTCTTTGAAGGCTCGAAGATCTGGAACCCGGAGTACATCAAGGCCGCGGCCCGCAAGAAGGGCATCACGCCGGAAGAGGTCATCCCGTACTACACTTCGCTCACCGCCCTGAACCGGGAGATCAAGCGGTCGGATGTGGCCGCGGCGGTGGCGTTCCTCTGCTCCGACGCGGCGCGCTGCATCACCGGGCAGACCCTGGTGGTGGACAGCGGACAGGTGATGGTGCGATGAACGACTTGAAGCAACTCAGCCAGGCGGAACTGGAGGCGGCCCTTGCCGCCGGCTCGCCGGAAAGCCGCGTCCAGGCGCTGGGCGAGCTTTGCGCGCGGCTGGGCGAACGGCCGCGGCTGGGCACGAACTGCCACATCCATACGAATGAGTCCTTCAGCGTGTTCCGCTCGCCGGCCGAGGCGGTGTGGCAGGCCGCGCGGGAGGGCCTCGCGGTGCTGGGCATCAACGACCACTACACCGTGGCCGGGCACGCGGAGTTCCGCCAGGCCTGCCAAGCCGCGGGCATCGCGGCGGTGTTCTCGATGGAAGCCGTCGCCATGGACCGCGCGGCCGAAGCCGCCGGCCTGCTGCTGAACGACCCCGACAACCCCGGCCGCGTCTACCTGTGCGGGAAGGGCATCACACGGATTCCGCCCGATTCCTCCGCCGCCGCGCAGAACCTGGCCCGGATGCGCGCCGCCCTCGAGCGCCGCAACCGGGAGATGATCGCCAAGGCCGATCCGGTCTTCCGGGAGAGGGTGAACGCCCCCGGACCGGCCTGGGAAGACGTGGTCGCGCTGACGCCCCGGGGCAACACCACCGAGAGGCACGTGGCCCGGGCCTCCCTCATCCGCCTGCGCGGGCTGGCCGCCGAGCGCGGCGAGCCGGTCAACGCGCTGGTGGAGCGCTGCTGCGCGGCCGCTCCGCCGGCCAATGCCGACGACGCCGCGTTGCAAAACTTCGTCCGCGCCAAGCTGCTCAAAGCCGGCGCCCCCTGCTTCGTGCGCGAATCCGAGGATGCGTTCGTTTCCTCCGAAGAACTGCGCCGGATGTTCCTGGCCTTCGGCGCCATCCCCACCTATCCGGTCCTGGGCAATCCGGTCACACCCGGCGAGAAGGATATCGACGCTTTGCTGGACCGGCTGGAAGGAATGGGCTTCCTTGCCATCGAGGTCATCCCCCACCGCAACACGCGGGAGCGGCTGGCCCAGATCGTCTCGGCCGCGCAGCGCCGCTGGTGGCCGGTGTTCAACGGCACCGAGCACAACACCCCCGAGGCCCGGCCCCTGCTGGATCCCTATGCCCTCGATCCGGAGTTCGAGCCGTGGTTCCGCCAGAGCGCGGCGCTGCTGCTCGCCCACCAGGCGCTGGCCGCCCGCGGGGAACCCGGATTCGTCGGGCCCGACGGCCGGCCGGCGATTGCGGAGGCGCGCTCCAGGTTCGAACATTTCAGCAGCCTCGGGCGCTGATTCCGCCTCCGATTGACACGTCGCTGCACATGCAGCACACATTTTCTGCTAAGGTATGCAATTGGTGTGCACAAGTCTTGCACATGTGCACATCATGTGCAAATCCAGCAGGAGTACATGAGACGTGTCTAACGCAAAGATTTCAATAGCAGAACCTAAAGGCAAGCTGGGCGTGATGACGGTGGGAATGGGCGCCGTGGCGACCACGATGATCGCGGGCGTCGAGGCGGTTCGTAAGGGCATGGCCCTCCCCATCGGCTCGCTCACCCAGATGGGAACCATTCGCCTGGGCAAGCGCACCGACAAGCGGGTCCCCAAGATCAAGGACTTCGTGCCCCTGGCAGATCTGAACGATGTGGTGTTCGGCGGCTGGGATCTGTTCACGGACAACGCCTACGAGGCGGCCCTCAAAGCGGGCGTCCTGGACCGGCAACTCGCCGAGCGGGTGAAAGGCGCCCTGGAGCCCATCCGGCCCATGCCTGCCGCCTTTGAGCAGAAGTGGGTGAAGAACCTGCACCCGAACAACCTGAAGACCGGCAAGACCAAGATGGACTTGGCCGAGCAACTGATGGAAGACATCCGGAGCTTCCGGAAGAGCTCGGGAGCGGACCGGCTGGTGATGATCTGGTGCGGTTCCACCGAGATGTTCACGCTGCCACAGCCGGTGCACCAGACCCTGGAGAGTTTCGAGGAAGGACTGCGCACCAACAGCCCGGACATCGCGCCCAGCATGCTCTACGCCTATGCCGCGCTGAAGTGCGGAGTTCCGTTCGCCAACGGCGCGCCCCACCTCACGGTGGACATCCCCGCCCTGACCAACCTGGCCATCCAGAGCAAGATCCCGATCTGCGGCAAGGATTTCAAGTCCGGCCAGACGTTCATGAAGACGCTGCTGGCGCCGGGGCTGAAGCTGAAGCTGCTCGGGTTGAAGGGCTGGTTTTCCACCAATATTCTGGGGAACCGGGACGGCGAAGTGCTGGACGATCCGGAGAATTTCAAGAGCAAGGAAGAGACCAAGTCGTCGGTGCTGGACCGCTGCATCCAGCCGGAGCTTTATCCCGAGTTGTACGGCGACTACTTCCACAAGGTCCGGATCGAGTACTATCCGCCGCGCGGGGACGCCAAGGAGAGCTGGGACAACCTGGACGTGTTCGGCTGGCTGGGGTATCCCATGCAGATCAAGGTGAACTTCCAGTGCCGCGACTCGATCCTGGCCGCTCCCATGGCGCTGGACCTGGTGCTGTTCCTGGACATGGCGCAACGCTGCCCGGAGTTGGCCCGGATGGGCGTGCAGGAGTGGCTGTCGCTGTACTTCAAGGGCCCGCAGGTAGCGCCGGGCCTGTATCCGGAACACGACGTTTTCATCCAGCTCATGAAGCTGAAGAACACGCTGCGCCATCTGCGCGGCGAAGAGCTGATCACCCACTTGGGACTGGAATACTACGACTAGGCGCATTCCGGCCGCGTGACGGGGCACCGTCACGCGGCCACGTTCTGACAGATCTGCCGGCACGGAGAGCGATCCTGATTTCAACCCCGAGAACGGCAGTGACTTCTCCAGCCAAAGTCTCTGGCAATGACGGCAAGATGACGGCGAAAGAACCATTATCGCCGGCGCCTTGGATCAGGCTCGCCGAACCGGCCGGGCGAATCGTCGCTGGAGAACCGAAGCGGCTGAGTTCGGTCGCGGACGCCGGCGACAAGCTGTTGAGGATCTCCGCCGGAGAACGATCGCGATGGAGATCACCCCCCGAGCACCCAACCGCGCCAGCAGCCTGCGTCACATCAAAACCGGAAGTGCAGCCCCAACTGGATGCGACGTGCCGGGCGGGCCGATGCGGCTTGGCCAAACAGCGGCGAGCTGAGATTACCCACCATCCTGGAGTAGTTGACGTGGTTGAGGGCGTTGAAAGCGTCCGCACTGATGCCCAGGGACGGGCCTTCCTTGTCGGCTGTCAGAGCGAAGTCCTGCGACCAGCGCAGGTCCAGGTTGGCCATGCCGGGGCCACGAAGACTGTTGCGCGGCACACCCGCAGGGCGGTCCGTAGCGCGACCATCGTGGTTGTCGTCCTTGCCGGTTGTCATCGTGTACGGCGTGCCGGTATTGGCTGTCAACCGCACACCTAGGTTGAGCCACGTCCCCCGGCGGAGCGTGCCTATGGCCAGAAAGCGATGCCGCATGTCGAAGGAAGCATGTGCCCACTCGCCCGACAGGTCGCGGCTGTTGGCAGGCAGGGAATCGACGCCGCCGGTGTTGTTCCGGGCGTTGCTTAGGGTGTACTGGACGGTGCCTTTGAAGTAGCGGGCGAGACAGCCGCGTAGCCCCAGTTCGAGAGAGCGGCTCGCGCGGCGCCCGGCCGACTGGATCTCGCGGACAGTGCCGAGCGTGGTATCCGGCCGTGCGGCATAGAAGGGCGCCTCCGGCGCGTTGGCGTCGAGGGAACGGAACATCTTGACGCCCACCAGTCCGGTATAGGTGGCGATCGCGGCGAGCGACTTGTTCAATTGTCTTTCCACGCCGCCGCTGTACTGGGTCAGATAGGGGGAACGAAGGTTCCGGGCCAACTGGACCAGATCCCGGGGTTCGGCAGAGAGTTTCGCGGAAGCATCCAGAGGATTCGGATAGCCGGGATTCTCCACGGTCAGGCTGAGGACGCGAGCGCTGTTGTAGCGCAACACGTCTCCAATGGCGCGTTCGCCGACCTGATCGTAGAAGATGCCCGCACCGGCGCGGATCACCGTTCTACGGTTACGGTCCGGGGACCAGGCTAGCGAGAAGCGGGGGGCCAGGTTATTGTGGTCCGGCAGGTAGTTCTGCCAGTCATACCGCAGTCCGAAAGCCAGCGAGAGATTGCCGCGGATCGTCAGATCATCTTGCATGAACAGCCCCACCTGCTTCTGCCAGAACGTCAGGTACCCGTCGCCGTGCTGCAGTGTATAGGCGTAAGGTTTGCCGAGAGCGTAGTCGGAAAGTGAGGAGAAGAAGAACGTACCATCGCGGTTCGTGCGGTCATTGGAGCCGCGCCGGCTCCAGTCGGGTAGACTCAAGCCGAACTTCACGGTATGGCGGCCGGCAGTGTGGATCGTGGTGTCGGTAAGCTGAACGTGGTTCTCGGTGGCCCGCTGATCGGCCTGTGCCCCGCCGCCGGTAAATGTATCGCCCACCACAATCGACGGCTGGTTCCGCAGGCGGCTTGTGGTGCGTTCGTCGTGGCGGCCAACGCGCATGGAGAACTCGTGCACCCACCGCGAGCCGAAGGCGCCACGGTAACCGGCGTAGACGTGGTGCTCCCGGTCTGTGAAGTCCGCGGCTGTCTCCGGCAGATTGAAGCCCCCCACGCCCTGGCCCCGGATGGTTTCGTCTTCCAACTCATAGCGGAACGCCAGCGTGTGTCCGGGAGCAAGCTGGCGGCTTAGCCGGAAGTTCCACTCGTTCTGCATCTGCGGGCACGGAAAGTTGCCCCGCAACGTTCCCGAGGGCGTGACCGCATAGACCAGAGACTGCAGGCGGTTCTCTTCGCGGTTGCCGCTGAGCACGAAGGAATTCCTGCCGCCCTTCCCCACCGGGCCTGTGAGATTGCCTTCGAAGATGCGCCGCTGCTCGACCGGGCGAGAAGCGGCCAGCGCGTTGCGGGCGTCGAACAGGCCGTCCCGGAACAGCGCATTGAGTTCCCCGTGGAATCTCTTCGTGCCGGCCTTGGTAATAACCTCGACGCGTCCCTTGCCGGGTTTCCCATATTCGGCCGAATACGGGTTCTGATTAATGCGAACCTCCTGAATTACGGATGCCGTTACTCCGGTTTCGGAAGTCTCCATGCCGTCCACCACAATGGAGGCGCCACCGGCGCCGAGAGCGCTCGAATCGAGCAACTCCGTCGCGGCAGCGATGATATCGTTGCCCAGAATCGGCAGCCCGTTGAGCGCCTGGCGATCCATGCGCACGGCGTCGAGGTTTTCGCCTGCCGCGCTACTCACGGCTCCGGGGCCGCCGTCAACCGTCACCTGTTCCCGCAGTTCGGCAAGCGGCAAGACGATGCGCAGGGGGGCGACTCCGCGGGCACCGACCTTGACCTTGATCAGGACGGGCTTGAATCCCTTGCTTTCGGCGCACAGGTCATACGTTCCGGGCGCTACGGCGCGGAACTG
>CAYOTD010000093.1:0-2551 GCA_964406685.1 uncultured Solibacteraceae bacterium
AGTGGCGATCAGCGCGACGTTCAGTTCCTTCCTGTCGAGCAGGGCGCGATGGTCCTTGAACGTCTTGGCGTTGGGGGCTCGCTGCTTGGCGCGGTCGATGTTGGCGGGGTAGATATCGCACAGGGCGGCAATCTCGACGTTCGGGTCCTTCTGGAACAACATCATGTCGCCGCGTCCGCGCTCGCCGGGGCCAATGACGCCCACCAGAATGCGGTCATTCGCGCCGAGGACGCGCGAATAGGAAGCGGCCGAGAAGGCCAGGGCGCCCTGAGCCGCGCCCCGCAACAGACTGCGCCGGACGATGGGTGTGCTCAACATGTGCGAGATTATACCGCGCCGCCGCACTACTTTTTCATGAAGCCGCTTGGACTTTCTCTCCTTCTGCTGCTGTCGGCGGCGGCCGCCCTGCCGCAGCCGATTTCGAAACAGGCCGTAGCCGGCCACGTCCGCCGAGGGGGCCCCACGGCCGGCGCCTCCGATGCGGAACTGGAGAAGGCCATCCGGGCGCGCTTCGCGAAATCCAAGATCGCCGTGAACAAGTTCCAGGTGCGCGTGCAGGGCGGTGTGGCGACCATTGAAGGACACACCGACATCATCCAGCACAAAGGCACGGCCACCCGCCTGGCCAAAACGGTCGGAGCCGTGGCGGTGGTGAACAAAGTGGTGGTGAGCGACGAAGCTCGCGCCAAGGCCAACGCCCGGCTGGCGCAAGGCCGCCGGCGCGCGCAGGTGAAGCGCAGCGAGGTTGCCGGCCGCTGATCCACCAGCCTGTCGGGTAGAATCGAGGAATGCGAAAAGCGGCAGCGCTCGTCTTCTGTCTCAGTGTCCTCTCGTTCGCCCAGCAGGCGCGCATCACCGGCGGGGCGGCGGACTATCAGGTTTTCCAGCGCGGCGCCGGCAACCGCGCCGACATCTCCCTCGAAGGGACCGCGGCCAATGGGCCAGTGGAAGCCCGACTGGTGCTGCGCGGCATTTCGGCTCCCGGTTTCGATTGGCAGGCGGTCGCCACCGCCAAGGGCGGCAAGTGGAGCGGGCAGCTTCGCGGCGTGCCGGCGGGCGGCCCCTACACACTTGAGATCCGTGCCGGCGGCGCGGCGCCCTCCGATCGCGTGACCGGGCTGCTGGTCGGCGACCTGTGGGTACTAGCCGGCCAATCCAACATGGAGGGGGTTGGCAACCTCGTCGATGTCGAGCCGTCCAACGCGCTGGTCAACAGCTTCGACCAGACGGACCGTTGGGGCGTAGCCGAAGAGCCGCTGCACCGTTTGGTGGACGCCGCCGACCGCGTGCACTGGCGCCGCAACCAGCAGAAAGAGCCCGAGAAGATGACCGGCGAGGCGCTGGAGAAGTTCATCGCCAACCGCAAGAAGGGCGCCGGGCTGGGCCTTCCCTTTGCCGCCGAGATGGTGAGGCGCACCGGCGTGCCCATCGGCCTGGTGCCGTGCGCGCACGGCGGCACGTCGATGGACCAGTGGGACCCGGCGCTGCGCGACAAGGGCGGCGACTCGCTCTATGGCGCCACCATCCGCCGCGTCCGGCTGGTGGGCGGCAAGGTGGCCGGCATCCTCTGGTACCAGGGCGAATCGGACGCCAATCCGAAAGCGGCGCCGGTTTTCCGCCAGAAGTTCGAGCGCCTGGTCGAGATGTTCCGCGCCGACTTCGGCCAGCCGAACCTGGCCTTCTACTACGTCCAGATCGGCCGCTATGTCAACCTCTCGAACCCCGCGGATTGGCACTTTGTGCAGGATATGCAACTCAAGGCCGAAGCCTCGATTCCGCATTCCGCGATGGCGCCGTCCATCGACCTCTCCCTCGATGATGGCATTCACGTCGGCACACAGGACCAGAAGCGGCTGGGCGTGCGATTGGCGCGGCTGGCCTGTCACGACCTGTTCCCCGCAAACGCCGAATGCGCCGGCTTCAAGCGCGGCCCCAGGCCGGTCGCCGCGCGGTTTGACAACGGGATCGTGAGAGTGGAGTTCAGCGAGGTCAACGGCGCCCTTCAGGCCGACGGGCGCCCCACCGGATTCTCCATCCATACCGCGGCCGGCGAACTGCTGCCGCTTATCTTCAAGGTCCGCCTGGAAGGTAACGCGGCGCTGCTCTACCTCGACCGCAAGTTGCCCGAGGGCGCTGAGCTGCACTACGGCTACGGGAAAGATCCCTACTGCAACGTGCGCGACGCCGCCGATATGGCGGTGCCGGTGTTCGGACCCCTTGCGATCCAATAGCGCGAAACCGGGCCCGCCGCTTCGCCTCGAGTTCCTCGATGACCCGAGGGCGCACGGCGGGGTCTTGCGTCCGGGCACCGGGGGCGGGCGTCCGGTGCACGCCGGGAGCTTCATGCGCCAGCGGAAGATCGTGCTGGATCGCGCGTTGCTCGATACGCCCCAGGAGTTTTGCCGCATCTTCGTGCACGAGTTGTTTCACTTCGTCTGGCTGCGACTGGGCAATCCCGTGCGGCTCGACTGGGAGCGGCTCCTGGCGGCCGAGATCTGCTCCGGCGTGCGTGGCGAGCTGGGCTGGTCGGCCGAATCGCGCAAGCGGGCCC
>CAYOTD010000093.1:2561-11117 GCA_964406685.1 uncultured Solibacteraceae bacterium
GATCGTGTCCACCGGAGGCGGCGTTGGCGCGAATACGCCTGCGAGAGCTTCTGCGACACAGGGGCTTGGTTGCTGTCGGCCGGGCGGCATGCCGAGTTCACCTTGACCGCCGCCGCACGCCGCGAACGCCGCCGTTGGTTCTGCAACTTTCTGCGCGGCGGAGTATCTATATAATCGAGTGAAGGAGATCCGTGTGACCATCCCGCTTGGCCGCGCCCTGGTTGTGACTGTGGCTGCTCTCACCCTTGGAGCCTGTTCGAGCGCTCCCAGGTCCGTCCGCGCCGGCGGCATCAAGACCGAGAAGGACCGCAAGGCGGCGCCGGATTTTGCGCTGAAGGACTCCACCGGCAAGACGGTGAAGCTCTCGGATTTCCGCGGCAAGGTGGTGCTCCTGAACTTCTGGGCCACCTGGTGCGGCCCATGCAAGATGGAGATTCCCTGGTTCATGGAGTTCGAGCAGAAGCACAAGGACCAGGGTCTTGTGATTCTCGGCGTAGCGATGGACGACGACGGCTGGGACGTGGTCAAGCCCTATCTGGAGCGGTATCGCGTGAACTACCGCGTGGTCATGGGCACACCCGAGGTCGCGGATCTGTATGGAGGAGTGGAATCGCTGCCAACCACGTTTCTGCTGGACCGCGAAGGGCGGGTCGCAAGGATGCACATCGGTCTGGTCAGCAAGAAGGACTATCAGGATGACATCGACCAGCTTTTGGGCGTTCCGGCTGCTGGCGGCGACCAGCGTGCTGGCTCCGGCGTGGGCGCAGAGTAGCGGAGTCGTCACCGCGGTTGCTCCGCCCAAGACCGTGGTAGCCCGTGGCTCGACGGCCGAGGCTCGCCTAAGGGTGCAACTGCGCAACGGCTATCACGTCAACAGCAACACGCCCGCCGACGAGTACCTGATTCCCCTGAAGCTCACCTGGACTTCCGCGCCGTTCGAGGCCGCCGAAACCGTCTACCCTAAGCCCAGGATGGAGAAGTACAGCTTCTCGGCGAAACCGCTGTCGGTCTTCACGGGCGATTTCGACATCCTGACCCGCCTCAAGGCTCCAGCCGCCGCTCCTCCGGGCCCCGGTGTGTTGCTGGGCAAGCTGCGCTATCAAGCCTGCAACGACAACTCCTGCCTGCCGCCCAAGACCATCGAAGTCCGCCTGCCATACCAGATTCAGTAACGGGATTCGTCCGCCCTTGACTCGAAGAGCGTGTAAGATATTGGAGACCGTCTCGCGCGGCGAGAGCCGGAGGGAAGTTGATCAAGAGGATCACCATCAAGGGTTTCAAGAGCCTGGCTGATGTCACCCTGGAGCTTGGGCCGCTGAACCTGTTTGTCGGTACAAACTCGAGCGGGAAATCCAACTTCTTCGATGCTCTCCGAGTGCTCCAGGGGATCGGACTCGGATTCACCATAAGCGAGATCCTCAACGGGAAACCCAAGGGAGCCGGCGGCGATGTTTGGGAGCCCATTCGAGGAGGTAGCGCAGACTGTGGGTACCGACAGTGGGTTGGCGGGGAGGGGAAGTCGGTCCCAATGCCCGTGCGTATCGAGGTGGATCTCGGAGCGCCTGGCTCGGAAGTCTTGGAAGGCACGACCTACGCGATTGAATTTGACCCTCGGAAGGGCTGGCTCTTGCACGAGGCACTCTCGACATTGGCTGGGTGGTTCTTTAGTAGCGAACCTGTCGAGAACCCTCCGGGGGATCCAGTGTTTCGCGTGAGATTCTATCGCGGGGTGCCGGGACGTCAACCGCATCTTCCGTTCGAAAGGTCACGACCAGTACTCCATCAACTGCTGAAGCACCCCGACTGCACAAGCGAACACCGAAGGATCATCACCTCGTGCATTGGATCGCTGACCAACCTGCAAAGGCTAGATCCTGACCCCGGTGTTCTCCGCGACTACTCGATGTTTCAATCGGTGAGCCGGATGGGTGAGCGCGGGGAGAACTTCGCGGCACTGGTGAACTCGATCATGTCGGACGAGGTAAGCGCGGCCGACTATCTCTCTTGGCTTCGCCAACTCACACCTGCCGAAATCGAGGGAATCAGGATCCTGCGTGGCGCCCTCGATGAACCGCTTTTTGCCCTTGCGAATCGCATCGGGACATTTGCGGCGCCTGTTCTCTCCGATGGGACGCTGCGGTTTGCTGCCATCGCGGCAGCGTTCTTCCAATCGGACATGCCGAACACTCTGACGATCGAGGAGATCGAGAACGGTATCCACCCGACGCGTCTGCGCCTGCTGGTCGAGTTGCTGAGGTCGCAGGCGGAGCGACCGGCACCGCAGATCATGGCCAGCACACACTCCCCAATCGTTCTCGCTTGGCTCGACGAATCTGACTACCGCACAACCTTCTTCTGCCGCCGCGATGAGGAGACCGGGGCATCCGAGATCCGCCCGCTGACCCAAGTTCCGGGATTTCTTGAGTTGGTTCGGAAGCAACCTATCAACAACCTGTTTGCAGAAGGCTGGCTGGAAGGCGCGCTGTGAGTTGCAGGGTGTTGATCATCCCCGAAGACCCTACATACAACGGCTACATCTTGGAACCGCTCGCGCAGCGGCTTCTTGCGGAGTGCGGGAAGCCAAATGCGAAAACCAAGGTTCTCACCGATCCGAGGCTCAGGGGATTTGCGCATGCTTCATCGATGATCGAGGGCATCGCTGAGCGCTACGCCCACTTTGACCTGCTGCTCTTCATGGTTGATGCGGATGGAAATGACCGAGGCGCGGCCTTCGAGCGTCTTGAGCGGATCGCTGCGGGAAAGGGCGCCCGTCTCCTCTGTTGTGCCGCCCGGCAAGAAGTCGAGATCTGGTTGCTCGCGGGTCACGTTTCACGAATTGACATTTCCTGGTCTCAGGTGCGAGAGGAAGTCGATCTGAAGGAAAGAGTGTTCCTCCCGTTTCTCAAAGAACACGGGGATGGCCGGCGCGCCGGGGGCGGCCGCGATCTCTTGATGCGGGATACTCTCTCGAACTACGAGGGCCTTCTTCAGCGCTGCCCTGAGCTTCGAGAGCTTCAGGATCGAATTGCCGAGGCTGTTCGAGACCGCTGAAAAGACCGGCTCGTGGCGCCGTGTCTGTACAATGAGAGTTTCCATGCGCATTGCCCTGGGGCAGATCAATCCTACGGTTGGCGATTTGGCCGGGAACCCTGACCTGATGACGCGCTTCGCCGGGCGGGCGGCCGAGGCCGGGGCCGGCCTGATTGTCTTTCCGGAGCTGTCGCTGAGCGGTTATCCGCCACGCGACCTGGTTGAAAAGCCTACCTTTCTCGAACGCACCGAACAGGCTCTTCAGCAACTGGCGGCAGCCACAGCCGCCCTCCCAATCCACCTCATCTGCGGTTATGTTGGTCCCACGGAGGCCACCGCCGCGCGACGGGCGGCCAATTGCGCTGCGGTGGTGGGCGGGGGGCGGGTCCTGTTTCGCCAGCAGAAGATGCTGCTGCCCACCTATGACGTCTTCGACGAGGGGCGCAATTTCCTGCCGGCCGAAGGGCAGCAGGTCTTTCCGCTCGCCGGTCGCAATGTGGCGCTCACCATCTGCGAGGACGCCTGGAACGATAGCGATGCAGATGCCCCGGCGCTCTACGGGCGGAATCCGGTGGAGGAGTTGGTCGGCCTGGGCGGCGACGTCCTGGTCGTCATCAACGGTTCGCCTTACCACATGGGCAAGCGCCAGGTGCGCCGGGAGATCTTCGCCGCCATCGCGCGCCGCCACCGCGTGCCGGTGGTCTACGTCAACCAGGTGGGCGGCAACGATCAGCTTGTCTTCGACGGTTCCAGCTTCGCGCTCGACTCCGAAGGACAGGTGATCGCGGCCGCCGCATCGTTCGCCGAGGACCTGGTCCTGGTCGATCTGGAAACGGGCCGCGGCGACCTGCATGAAACCCTGACGGAGGAGCGGGAGGCCGCTTACGAGGCGCTCGTGGTGGGTACGCGCGATTACATCCGAAAGTGCGGATTCCGCCGCGTGCTGCTCGGACTCAGTGGCGGGATCGATTCCTCCCTCACGGCTGTGATCGCCGTCGACGCCGTGGGGCGCGACAACGTCGTGGGCGTCGGAATGCCCGGACCCTACTCGTCCGAGGGCAGCGTTGCCGATGCGCGAGCCATGGCCGAGGCGCTTGGCATCCGGTTCGAGATCGTCCCCATCACGCCGGTCTACGAATCGTTCCTGGCCGCGCTCGATCCGGTTTTCGGCGGCGCCGCGCGCGACGTTACCGAAGAGAACCTGCAAGCGCGGCTGCGCGGCGCGACCCTGATGGCGTTGTCGAACAAGTGGAACGCCCTGGTGTTGACCACCGGCAACAAGAGCGAGCTGGCGGTGGGCTACTGCACGCTCTATGGCGACATGTGCGGCGGGTTGGCGGTGATCAGCGACCTGCCCAAAACCCTGGTTTACGAGCTTTCCCGCGTCGCCAACCGGCGCCACGGCGGCGCCATCCCGGAAGCGGTCTTCACCAAGCCGCCGTCGGCCGAGCTGCGGCCGAACCAGAAGGACTCCGATTCGCTTCCCGAGTACGACCTCCTGGACCGCATCCTGCGCGGCTATGTCGAGCAACTCCTCTCTCCCGGCGAGATCGCCGAACGCGAGGGTCTTCCGCTCGCCTTGGTCCGCGAGATCGTCAACAAAGTCGACCGCAACGAGTACAAGCGGCAGCAGGCCGCCCCCGGACTCAAGGTCACAACAAAAGCCTTCGGAATCGGCCGCCGGTTTCCGATCGCCCAACGATTCTTCGAGTGATATGAAGCGCTTTCTCCTGTTTCCCGCAATGCTGTTGGCGGCCGCTTTGCTGATTGTGTCGAAGCCGGACCGCAAGGAAGTGGCCGGCCCGCTCGCCGATGGCGGCTTTCTGTTGGTAAGCGGATGGAAGATTCGGGCCGCCGGTCGGCAGGTCCCGGTCGACACCTTTCCCATGTCGGCGGTGGAGTCGCGCGACGGGCGCCACCTGCTGGTGCTCAACGGCGGCTACCGGCCTCCTTCGATCAGTGTCATCGACACAAAGGACCTGAAGGAGACCTCGCGTGTGCCGGTGAAGGACGGCTGGCTGGGCCTCGCCATGTCGGCCGACGGGCAAACAGCGTGGGTGGGCGGCGGGCAGCAGGGAACTGTGACCGAGTTCGCCTTTCGCGACGGAATCCTCACCGAGAAGCGCACTCTTGCCGTCTCGACGGAGCCAAAGTCGTTCACCGGTGATGTCGCTGTGGCGCCCGACGGCCGCACGCTCTACGTCACGAATCTCTACCACGACTCGATCGCGCGGCTGGACATCGAATCCGGGAGGATGCGAGACCGGATTCCCACCGGCCGGCGGCCGTACCGGATCGTGTTCCACCCCGACGGGCAGTCCTTCCTGGTGTCGAGTTGGGCGGACAACGTGGTGCTCCGGCACGACGCCACAACCGGAAAGATCCTCGGCCGCGCCGACGCCGGCGCGCACCCTACAGACATGCTCTGGGACGGCTCCAGGCGCCTGTTTGTCGCGGCGGCGAACACGAACTACGTCGCGGTGCTGGACGCGGACCTGAAGGTCATCGAGAAGATCAACATCTCGATGACGCCTCGGCAGCCGCTGGGGATGACGCCCAGCGCTCTGGCCCTGGCCGGCGGGCGGCTGTACGTGGTCTGCTCCGACGCCAACGCCGTGGCGGTAGCCGATGTCTCGAAGGAGAAAAGCCGCGTGCTCGGCTTCATTCCCACCGGCTGGTATCCGACCGGAGTCAAGATTCTCGGGGACGGCCGCCTGGCGATCCTGAACGGTCGCGGGCTGCGGTCGTTTCCGAACCCGCACGGCCCGCAGCCGCAGCGGGTGGCCATCGCGCTGTCGACAGGAACGCCCGAGGTGCAGTACGTGGCCCGCATGCAGACCGGAACGGTCGGCATCCTGGACGCGCCTGGCGACCGTCAGCTTGCAGCCTATACGAAGACAGTGACGGACAACAGCCCCTACCGCGACAAGCTGCTGGACCGCGTGGAGACGGGCCGCAACAATCCGGTGCCGTCGCGCCCGGGTGAGCGGACGCCTATCCGCCACGTCGTCTACATCATCAAGGAGAACCGCACCTACGACCAGGTGCTGGGCGACCTGGAGAAAGGCAACGGCGACAAGTCGCTGGTCCTGTTCGGTGAGAATGTCACCCCCAATCAGCACAAGCTGGCGCGGGAGTTTGTCCTGCTCGACAACTTCTACGTCAGCGCCGACGTCTCGGCCGACGGCCACAACTGGTCGATGGCGGCCATAGCAGACGACTTCACGCAGAAGGTCTGGCCAAACGGCTATCGCAAGTCGGGCCTTCACGTCTATCTCGGCGGTTTCGAACCTGCGGCCCAGCCGCCCAACGGCTACATCTGGACGCTGGCTCACGCGGCGAAAGTGTCGATCCGCAACTACGGCTACCTGGGAGTCAACCGAAAGAGCCCGGCCGAAGACGGCACGGTGATCGAAGACGTGCGCGACCCGATCCTTAAGCCGGTGACCGCCCTCAACTACCACGCCTATGACCTCAATCACCCCGACCTGGGCCGCGCCGAAGCGTTCCTGCGCGATCTGGCCGAATGGGAAAAGAAGGGCGAGTGGCCGCGCTTCATCCTGATGCGTCTGGGCAACAACCATACCATGGGAACCACCCCGGGCCGCCTGTCCCCGGTCTCGTTGGTGGCCGACAACGACGTCGCACTTGGCCGCATCGTCGAAGGGATTTCGAAAAGCCGCTTCTGGGCGAGCACGGCCATCTTCGTGCTCGAGGACGACGCCCAGAACGGGTCCGACCATGTCGACTCGCACCGCTCTCCGGCCTTTCTCATTTCTCCCTACGTGCGCCGCGGCGCGGTCGACTCGACCATGTACAACACGACATCAATGCTGCGGACCATGGAGCTGATTCTCGGGCTGGGGCCGATGACGCACTTCGACGCCGCCGCGCGGCCCATGTCGGCGGCCTTCACCTCCACTCCCGATCTTCGCCCCTTCGCCGCCGAGGCGCCGCGCGTCCCGCTCACCGAACGCAACCCGCAGCGCTCCGCCACGGCGGCGCGCTCGCTCAAGATGGATTTCAGCGAGGCCGACCTGATCGACGACGACGAACTGAACGACATCCTGTGGAAGGCGATCCGGGGCACGCCGCCGCCCGCGCCGGTTCGCAGTTACTTCGGCCGGTAGCGGACACTATAGCGGCAGGCTCAGCCGCGCTTCGCAGCCATGCCCATCGGAGCGGTTCTCCAGGCGCAGGGTTCCTCCATGTGCCTCCGCGATCTGGCGGCACAGCACCAGGCCGATGCCGGAGCCGCCCGGCTTGGTGGTGAAGAAGGGCACGAACAGGTTGGAGGTATTCGAAAGCCCCGGTCCTGAGTCGCGGATCCAGATATCCAGGTTCGCGCCGTTGCGGTTCCAGCCCACGCCGACTCCGCCGCCGGTTTCCAGCGCGGCGTCCACCGCGTTGCGAATGAGGTTGATGAACAACTGCTCGAGTTGGTCGGCGTCGGCCGAAACGATCAGGTCGGGTCCGGCGACGACTTCGACCGCCAGCCGCGTCTCCAGTCCGGCCACCCGGCGGATGCAATCGGCGATGGGAACAGGCTGAAACCGGGGGCGGGGCAACTTGGCCAGGCGCGCGTAAGCGCCCATGAACCGGCTGAGCGACTCCGACCGCGACGCGATCACCGACAGCCCGCGGCGCATGTCCTCTTCCCAGTCGTCGGGGCGGGTCTCCACCGCCAGGATGCGCTCCAGACTCCCGGCAATCGATTTGATGGGAGTGAGCGAATTGTTCAGTTCGTGGCCTAGAACCCGCACCAGCCGTTGCCAGGCCTGCAATTCCTCCTCGCGCAACGGGCGGGTCAGATCGCTGACCACCAGCAGTTGCAGCGGCAGGCCGCTCTCACGGAATGAACTGCGGCTGATCCCCCAGCGTCCGGAGCCGCCAGCGAAGGTGCGCTGCGCCGTGCGGTTTGTCTCGCCTTCGAGAAACTCGGCCAGGCCCAGTTCGCCGGCCGAAGCCCCCAGGGCGCGCTCGGAGGGCTGGGCGAGCAGGCGCTCCCCGGCGCGGTTTACCAGCCGCAGTCTGTGGCCGGCGTCAAAGGCGAACACCGCGACGTTGATCTCCTCCATCACTTTGCGCAGTAGCGCGGTCGCCTCCAGCGCCCCCAGCCGCTGCGCTCGCAGCGTGGCGCCCATGGCGTTGACCTGCGCGATCACCTCGCCGAGGGCGTCGGCATCCTGGGACAACCGGCCGCGGATCGAGTAGTCGCCCTCGCGGATGGCTTCCAGCAGGTTCGCCAGCGTCCGCAGCGGAGCCACGACCCGCTCGCGCGCGGACCACGATCCGCCCAGCCAGAAGCTCAGCACAACGGCGCCAAGCGTCCACTGGACCTTGGCCGAGTATTCCCCCGTCAACAGGATCGTCATGGCCACCGCCACCGCCGGCAACCCGGCGATCAAGGCGGCCAGAAAGACGCGTTGCTCGTGGGAGATCCTGGGCCAACGGAGCGGTGGCATTGTCATTCACTCTTGTCCAAGACAAGTCCGGCGCTGAGATAGCCAAGAGAAAAGCCCTCCT
>CAYOTD010000094.1:0-6739 GCA_964406685.1 uncultured Solibacteraceae bacterium
GAGGCCAGCCTAAGGATCGAAGGGCGCGGCCGCTACGAAGTCTCCACGGGCATTCACTTCCTCGATCACATGCTGGAGCTGTTCACGCGGCACGGCGGATTCGACCTGAAGCTGAAGGCAGTGGGCGACCTGGAGGTCGACGAGCACCACACGGTGGAGGACGCCGGCATCGTACTGGGGCAGGTGTTCTCGCAGGCCCTCGGCGACCGCAAGGGCATCAACCGCGCCGGGTACTTCGTCATGCCGATGGACGAGACCCTGGCTGTGGTGGCGGTGGACCTGGGCGGCAGGCCGGCCCTGGTCTATAAAGATCTCGTGCGGACGCGCTACGTGGGCGACTTACAGGTCGAGTTAGTCGAGGACTTCTTCGGGGGGTTCACGACCCACGCGGGGGCGAACCTGCACGCCAAGGTGCTCTACGGGCGGTCAAGCCATCACAAGCTGGAAGCGATCTTCAAGTGTTTCGCGCGCGCGATGAGTTACGCCTGCTCGAAGGACGCGCGCCTGAAGGGGCAACTGCCGTCGACGAAGGGACTGTTGTGATCGCGATTCTCGACTACGGGGCCGGTAACCTGCGCTCGGTCCAGAACACGCTGGAAGAGGTTGGGGCACGCTACACCGTGGTGGACGACGCGGAAGGGTTGAGAGAGGCGGACAAGATCATCCTGCCCGGCGTGGGACACTTCGGCCAACTGCTGCGCTCGCTCGACGCGATGCGCGTGCGGGAGGCGCTGGTCGAGCAGATCCGCAAGGGGGTGCCCTTCCTGGGCATTTGCCTGGGGCTGCAGGCGCTGTTCGAGGAGAGCGAGGAGGCGCCGGGGGTGCGCGGCCTGGGACTGTTCCCGGGCAAGGTGCGGCGGTTCGCCGAAGATGCCCGTGTTCCACACATGGGGTGGAACGATCTTGACATCAAGGCGGGTTCGCGGCTGCTGGCGGGGCTGGCGCCGCATCCGTTCTTCTACTTCGCGCATAGTTACTATGTCCCGCTGTGCGAGGGGACAGCGGCGGAGTGCACTTACACGACGCTTTACACGGCGGCGTTCGAGGTGAGCAAGGTGTTCGGCGTGCAGTTTCATCCGGAGAAGTCCGGCCCGCTGGGGCTGAAAGTCGTCCGCAACTTCATCGAGGTGTGAGCCATGCTGGCAAAGCGCATTATTCCGTGCCTGGATGTGACCGCCGGGCGGGTGGTCAAGGGCGTGAACTTCGTCAACCTGCGCGATGCGGGCGACCCGGTGGAGTTGGCCGACCGCTATAACCAGGAGGGCGCCGACGAGCTGGTGTTTCTCGACATCACGGCGTCGAGCGACGACCGCGACACGATGGTGGACGTGGTGGCGCGCACCGCGCGGAAGGTCTTCATTCCGCTGACCGTGGGGGGAGGAATCCGCTCCGTTGTGGATGCCCGCAAGATCCTGATGGCCGGGGCGGATAAAGTCAGCGTGAATACCGCCGCGGTGAAACGGCCGGAGCTGATTTCGGAATTGAGCCGCGAGTTCGGCGCGCAAGCCGTGGTGCTGGCCATCGACGCGCGGCGGCGGGCGCCGGGCGCGTGGAACGTGTTCACGCGCGGCGGCCGCGTGGAGGAAGGATGGGATGCGGTGGAGTGGGCCGTGCGCGGCGAATCGCTGGGCGCGGGCGAGATTTTGCTGACGTCGATGGACACCGACGGGGTGCAGGAGGGCTTCGACTGTGAATTGACGCGAGCGGTCTCGCGGGCCACGCGCATTCCGGTGATCGCCTCGGGCGGGGCGGGGAAGCCCGAAGACTTCGTGACGGTGCTGACCGAGGGCGAGGCCAACGCGGCGCTGGCCGCCTCCATTTTCCATTACGAGACGTATACCGTGGCCGATCTCAAGCGCCACCTGGCCGCGCACGGCATCCCGGTGCGCCAATGATTTTGCCCTGCATCGACCTGATGGATGGCAAGGTGGTCCAGCTTGTGCGGGGCCGCGAGAAGGCGCTGGAAGGCGACGCGCCGGACGTGATGCTGGAGCGCTTCCGTGCCTTCCCCGAGATCCAGGTGATCGACCTGGACGCGGCCCTCGGCCGGGGCGCCAACGACGGCATCGTGGAACACCTGGCGCGGCGCGCGGCGATCCGCGTGGGAGGCGGAGTGCGCACTGCGGCGCGCGCCCTCAAGCTGATCGAGCAGGGGGCGCGGAAGGTGATCGTCGGCACATCGGCCTTCTCGGAGGCGGGCGTCAACGCGGCGCTGCTGGCCGGGATGCGCGAGGCCATCGGCCGGGAGCGGCTCATCGTCGCGCTCGATTCGAAGGACGGCCGCATCGTGGTCAAGGGCTGGCGCGAGGCCACGCGCTTCACGGCCGAAGAGGTGATCCGCGAGCTGGAGCCTTACTGCGGCGGCTTCCTGTGCACTTACGTCGACAAAGAAGGGATGATGCAGGGCACCGACCTCGACTGGTTCCGCCGCCTGAGGGCGGCCACGGCGCTCGAGATCACGGCCGCGGGCGGCATCACCACCATCGACGAAATCCGCGAACTGAGCCGGCTCGGCATTCACGCCGCCCTCGGGATGGCGATCTACACCGGGCGGCTGGACCTCGAAGAGCTGGCGCGGCTGGGCGCATAATAGTAGTCCATGAAACGCTGGCTTGCCGTTCCTGGTGTCTTTGCGTTCCTTTGCGCCTCCGCGTTCGGGCAGAGCGCGGCTGCCTGGTTTCCGCCGGCGCAGATGACGACGCTCGGCGTGTACTACTACCCGGAAGCCTGGCCGCGGGAGCAGTGGGCCCGCGACATCGCCAACATTCGCAAGTTCGGGCTCGAGTTCCTCCACGTGGGCGAGTTCTCGTGGGCGTTTCTCGAACCCGAGGAGGGGAAGTATCAGCTCGACTGGCTCGACGAGGTAGTGAAGCTGGCCGCGGGGCAGGGGCTCAAGGTGATCCTGTGCACGCCCAGCGGGGCGCCGCCGGTGTGGCTAGTCCGCAAGCACCCCGAAGTGCTCATGATCGACGCGCGCGGGCGGCGGTTAAATCACGGCTCGCGCGAGCATGCCGACTGGACCTCGCCCGTCTACCGCGAGTACGTCGTCAAGATCGACACCGAACTGGCGAAGCGGTTCGGGGCGAACCCGGCGGTGTGGGGCTGGCAGATCGACAATGAACTGAGCCACTACGGGTCGGGGTCGTCGTTCACTCCCGTGGTGACGGAACGGTTCCGGCAGTGGCTCCAGAAGAAGTACGGCACAATCGAGCGGCTGAACCGCGATTGGGGCAACGCCTTCTGGTCGCAGATGTACAACCGCTTCGATCAGATCGATCCACCCAACGCGCTGGAACTGGTGGCGCAGCCCAACCCCCACGCATTGCTGGATTTCCAGCGCTGGTTCGCCGAGGATGCGGCCGATTATCTGCGGCTTCAGGCCGCCACGCTGCGGCGCCACGTGAAGAACCAGTGGATCACGACCAACTACATGCCGCAGTACCGCGACATCGACCCGGCGTTGTCGGCGCGGGACTTGGACGTGTTCACCTGGACACAGTATCCGGTCCACGGGAAGCTCAACGAGGGGCCGCTCGGGTTCCGGCTGGGCGATCCATATTTCCTGGCCTTTTCGCACGGCCTGATGCGCGCGATCAACGGGCTGTCCGGCTTGATGGAGTTGCAGCCGGGCCAGGTGAACTGGGCCAACGTCAACCCGTGGCCGCTACCGGGAGCGATGCGGCTGTGGGTGATGCACGCCTTCGGGTCGGGCGCGCAACTGGTGTGCACGTACCGTTACCGGCAGCCGCTCAGCGGCGGCGAACTGTATCACAAGGGGATCGTCGAGACAGACGGCGTGACGCTGTCCCCGGGCGGCCGGGAGTGGGTACAGGCCATGCGGGAGATCGCGGAACTGCGCCGCCAGCGGCCCGCGAATCCCGTGATGCCGCCGGCGTTGGCCGCGCGGCGGACGGCGTTCCTGATCGGCCGCGACAACTGGTGGGACATCGACAACCACCTGCAAACGGAACGCTGGGACACGGTGGCGCATTGGATGCGCTATGTGCGTGCGCTCAAGTCGATAGGCGTGCCGGTGGACGTGGTCACCGAAGGGCGTCCGGGCATGGAGCGCTATCCGTTTCTCGTCGCGCCGGCGTACCAGCTTCTTGACGGCGAACTGGTGGGGCAGTGGCGGAGTTACGTCGAGCGGGGTGGGCACCTCATCCTGACCGCCCGGACCGGCCACAAGGATCGCCGCGGCCACCTTTGGGAAGGCCCGTGGGCCGCGCCCATCCTGGACCTGATCGGCGCTTCGATCCCTATGTACGACCTGCTGCCAGGGAAGCTCACCGGCAAGGTGCGGTTCGAGGGCAAGGAGTACGAGTGGGGGAGTTGGGGGGAGATACTCGATCCGCGCCCTGGCACGACCGTCCTGGCCACTTACTCGGACCAGTTCTACGCGCAGAAGCCGGCGGCAGTTACCCGGCGCCAGGGGCGCGGCACGGTCACTTACATCGGAGTGGATACCCTGGACGGGGAATTCGAACGCGCGGTCCTGTCGCGAGTATTCGCCACGGCGGGCGCGGCGCCGCTGAACCTGCCGCCCGGCCTGATGGTCGACTGGCGCGATGGTTTCTGGGTGGCGTCAAACTTCACCGGGAACCGCCTGGCGATTCCCGCCGGGCCGGAGGCGAAGTTGCTGATCGGGCCAACTCGAGCCGGCGGGCGTGGCGGTGTGGGTGGAGTAGCCGGGCCCGTTCAGATCTGCTCGAAGTAGCGCTTGCGTTCCCAGTCGGTGACGGCGGCGTCGTAGGCGTCCTGCTCGACGGCGAAGAAGTGGGCGTAGTGGTCCGCTACGTCCGCGCCCAGGGATTCGCGTACGAACAGGCTGGAGCGGAACAGGGCCAGGGCTTCGTGCAGAGTTGCGGGAATGGTTGGCAGGGCGTGGGCGGCGTAGAGGTCGCCTTCGAAGATCGGCGGCGGGTCGGTGTGGCGTGCGATCCCGTCGAGGCCGGAGGCCAAGGACGCGGCGAAGGCCAGGTAGGGGTTGCAGTCGGCGCCGGGGATGCGGCACTCGATGCGCAGGCTGGGTCCGTGGCCTACGACGCGGAAGCTCGCGGTGCGGTTGTCGTAGCTCCAGGCCAGGCGCGTGGGCGCCCAGGAGCCGGAGCGGTAGCGCTTGTAGGAGTTGATGGTGGGGGCGTAGAAGACCATGAACTCGGGCACGTGCGCGATCCATCCGCCCAGGAACCAGCGGAATTCGTTGCTGCAATGGAGCGGGCCCAGGGCGCTGTCGCCTGGCATCAGGCTCTGCCCGTCGCGCCAGAGGCTCAGATGCAGGTGGCAGCTTGAGCCGGCCTGGGCGGAGTCGTACTTGGCCATGAAGGTGACGCTGAGGCCCATCGCGTCGGCGACCTCTTTGAAGCACTGCTTGAAGATCGCGTGGCGATCGGCCATGGCGAGGACATCGGCGTAACGCACGTTGAGCTCGTGCTGGCCCTTTCCCCATTCGCCCTTGGAGCATTCCACCGGAATCCCCGACTGGGCCAGGTGACGGCGGACCGCGCCGTTCAACGCTTCCTCGCGCGTGCCCTGGAGCACGTGATAGTCCTCCAGATACCAGCCGGCCGGCTCCAGGCCGCTGTAGCCCGCCTGGGCGGCCTGCCGGTAGGAGTTGTTGAAGATGAAGTACTCCAGCTCCGACCCGGCCATCGGCTGGAGGTTCATTTCGGCCGCGCGCGCCACCTGCTTCCGGAGGATGGATCGCGGCGCTTCCTCGACCAGGGCGTGCCCGTCCCGCCGCATGACGTCGCAGGTGATGAGCGCGGTCCTGTCGAGCCACGAGGCGAGGCGGAGAGTGGCGAGGTCGGGCGCCAGGTGCACGTCGCCGTAGCCGCGCTCCCAACTGGCCAGCTTGTAGCCGGGGACCGGCTCCATGTTCATGTCGACCGTGAGGAGGTAGTCGCAGGCGTGCGTGCCGCGCGGCTCGGCGCTATCCAGAAAGAAGCGCGCGTCCATGCGTTTGCCCAACTGGCGGCCGTAGAGATCGGTGAAGGCCACCAGCACGGTGTCGATCTCGGCGCGGTCCACGCGGGCGCGCAGGTCGTCGAGAGTGAGCATTCCCGGAAGCCTGGTCTCCATGATGATCTTGCTGTCAAGTGTAGAACGGAGCGGCGGCGCCGCGGAAGCGAGTGTGGGAGAATCACCTGAAATGTCCACATCCGCAGCCACAACCGGTGCCCAGGCAGTCGACCGCGCCTATCGACCCTGGCAGATTCGCATCCTGATCGCCACGTGGCTTGCCTACGCGGGCTATTATTTCTGCCGCAAGCCGTTCTATGTCGTCAAGGCCGACATGGCAGGCGCCTTGGGCTTTTCGACCCTGGAGTTGGCGCACCTGGGCACGGCTTACCTGGCCGCCTATTCCGTGGGACAGTTCTCCAGCGCCTACTTCGGACGCAAGCTGGGGCCGAAGCTGCTACTGGTGGGGGGCATCGCGGTCTCGGTGGCGTGCAATTTCGTCTTCGGCGCGGCGAACGGTTTCTGGACCGTGATGCTGTTCCTGGCGGTGAACGGCGTGTCGCAGGGGACGGGCTGGCCGGGCTGCATCGGGAGCCTGGCGTTCTGGTTCCGGCGACGGCAGCGGGGCAGCGTGCTCGGGGTCTGGTCGACCTGCTACGGAGTGGGCTCGCTGGTAGCCACGGCGTTCGCGGCCTATCTGCTGGGGCGCGCGGGATGGCGGTGGTCGTTGTTCGGCAGCGCGCTGGTCCTGCTGGCGATCTGGGCGGTGGTGGTGTGG
>CAYOTD010000094.1:6749-11109 GCA_964406685.1 uncultured Solibacteraceae bacterium
TCCCAACCGGCCGCGGAACGTCGGACTGCCTCCCTTCGAAGGCGAGGAAGAAGAGGGCGAGGAGGACAGCGGGGAATCGCAACCGCTCGGCTGGACGCGGGACGTCGTCGTCAACGTGGCGGTGATGGGCGTCATCTACTTCACCATCAAGTTTCTGCGCTACGCGTTGTGGAGCTGGGCGCCGTTCTTCCTGCGGAAGAACTTCGGACTGGCGGGGGACCAGGCGGGGTACCTGTCGACCGTGTTCGAGCTGTGCGGTTTCATCGGCGTGGCCGCCTCGGGGATCGCTTCGGACAAGTGGTTCGGCGGGCGGCGGGCGTTCGTATCGTTCGCCATGCTGTCGATGATGACGCTGTCGTTTGTGCTGATGGCGACCCTGGGGGCGACCAGCGTCTTCTTCTTCACGCTGTCGATGGGCATGGCGGGGTTCATGCTGTTCGGCCCGGACTCGCTGCTGTCGGGTGTGGGAGCGATCGACGTCGGCTCGAAGCGCGGCGCGCTGGCCGCCGCCGGCATCATCAACGGGATGGGCTCGATCGGGCCCATCTTCCAGGAGGAGATCATCGGCTGGATGTACAAGGCCTGGGGCCAGCAACTCGGCCCGATCCTGGCGATGCTGGTGGGAGTGTCCGCGGCCGGTGCCTTCGTGACGTTCCTGCTATGGATGCGTGCGCGGCAGGGGAAGGCGAATCTGTAGGGGGTGCTATCGCGGATTGCACGCGCTAGAATAGACTCAACCATGGCAACCGACCCGACAGCGCCCGTGACTCGTGGCGAACTTCATGAAGAGCTTGCCGCGCTCGAAGGCCGACTGGTCGATCTTGTCCGCAGCGTTGAAACCAATCTGCTGACGGCGTTCCATGGCTACGCTCGCGGTATGTTCGCTCGCGTTTCTCGCCTGGAGGCCTCCGATACGGCCACGATGGAACGGCTCGCCGCCATCGAAGCTCGCATGCTCGAATTGGAACGTCGGCTCCCGCCGGCGGCTTGAGGTCATCCCGGCCAGATCAGTTCAGGAAGTAGGTGCGGTAGAGGGTGTCGCGTTGTTTGGGGAGGAAGCCGGCGTCGCGGATTAGGCGGCGGAGTTCTTCTTCCGAGGCGCGGTGGTGGGCGCCGGCGGCGGAGACTACGTTCTCCTCGATCATGATGCTGCCTACGTCGTTGGCGCCGAAACGGAGGCCTATCTGGCAGGTTTTCAGGCCTTGAGTTACCCAGGAGCTTTGGATGTTGCGGATGTTCTCTAGATACAGGCGGGAGATGGCTAACGTCTTGAGATACTCTACGGCTGTGGCTTCTTCGCGGACTGTCCGGGCTAGGGCCGTGTTTTCGCGCTGGTAGGTCCAGGGGATGAAGGCCGTGAAACCGCCGGTCTCTTCCTGAAGATCGCGGACGGCGTCGAGGTGGTTCATGCGCTGTTCGACGGTCTCCCCGCACCCAAACATCATCGTGGCCGTGGTGCGCAGGCCTAGGGAGTGCGCTACGCGGTGCACTTCCACCCACTCGGCCGCGCTGCATTTGAGGCGGCTGATGCGCCGGCGCACGTCGTCGTCCAACACCTCGGCGCCGCCGCCGGGGATCGAATCCAAGCCGGCGTCGCGCAGGCGCGCTATCGTGTCGCGCAAAGAGAGCTCACTTACTTCGGCGATGTTCAGGATCTCGGGCGATGAAAAGCAGTGCAGCCAGATGCTCGGGAACCGCGCTTTGATCGATCGCAGCAGGTCCTCGTACCACTCGAGCTTGAGCTCGGGGTGAAGGCCGCCCTGCATTAGCACGCCCGTGCCGCCCAGATCGAGGGTCTCCTGGATCTTCTGGTAGATCGTCTCCTTGGGGAGCACATAGCCTTCGACGTGGCCCAAGGGGCGGTAGAAGGCGCAGAAGGTGCAGTACTCGGTGCAGAAGTTGGTGTAGTTGATGTTGCGATCAATGATGTACGTCGCGACGCCTTCGGGATGGAGGCGGCGGCGCACGGCGTCGGCGCCCATGCCGATCCCGATCAGGTCGGGGTCGGCGAACAGATCGATGGCTTCCTTCCTGGTCATCATGCGGTTTCAGGCCCCAGATGATTCGAGGATACCAGAGGCGCGCGCCCAGGTCAGGAAGAGGTCGAGGCCGCGGAGTTCGCTCTCGCCCAGGTCGAAGACGACGTTGCGGGCCAGGTAGTCGCGCACGAAGGCGGGGGCGAAACCGCGGCCGGCGGCTTCCTGGGCGACGATGTCGTCCATGCGCTCGCGGCCGTAGCGGAGGGAATCGGCGAACGCTTCGGCCAGCCCGGGCAGGACGCGGGCGGGGCGCGCGCCCCAGACGGCGAAGACCATGGGCAAGCCGGTCAACTCCAGCCACTCCACTCCCAGATCGAGGGTGCGGTAGGGCAGCGCGGCGGGGTCGACGCGCAGGGCGGAATCGCCGATGCGAAGGGCGGCATCGGCGGCGGCGAGCATGGGTTCCCGGGCGGGCGGGTGGCTGACCAGCGCGGGCGTGACGCCGTAGCGGCGGGCCAGGATTATGCGGGTGAGCGCGACCGAGGTACGCGAGTTGGAATCGGCGGCGACGGTGCGGATACGGTCGAAGGGAACCTTGGAGATCAGCAGGATACTGCGGACCTCGCCGCGGCAGGCGATGCCGCAGCCGGGCACGCGCGCCAGTCCCAGGCGCTCCGCTTCGATGGCGGGCACGACACCTACGTCGGCTGTGCCGGCCTCCAGGCGGTCGGCGCACTCCGAGGGCACGCAAAAGCTCAGATCGAAGAGGCCCTTCTGGCGGCCGTGAAGAAAGCCCCAGACCAGCGGGACGGTGTTCAGAAAACTGACCGCGCAGACGCGCAGAGACTGAGTGGGAGGGGTTAGGACGCTCAACACCCAAGTCTAGCATCGGGCCGCGGGGAACTTTTTGGCGGGCCGGACGTATTACACGGGAGAGGCTCCGAATGGCGACGCGCTCGTGGCTCTTTGTGATGGCCGCCGGGATCGGGCTGCCGGCATTGGTTGGTGCGCAGCCGAAGGAAGTGCGCCAGACCTTGGCGCTCACCGCCGGCGGCCGGCTTGTGATCGAAACCGAAAGGGGATCGATTCGGGTCGAGGGTTGGGACAACGCGCAGGCCGAGATCTTCGGGCGGGTGGAGGACGACAGCTACTTCCTCCGCGACCTGTCGGCGGTGCGCGAGACGGAGATCCGCATCGAGGCCACGCCCTCCCAGATCCGCATAAGGACCGACTACAGCCGGGTGCGCGAGCGCGGCTGGGGCCTGTTTGGCTTTCTCGCTTACACCATCGAGCACCCGCCGGTGCACTACCGGGTGCGGATGCCGCGGACGGCGCGGCTGACCATCAAGGACCACCGGTCGGAGACGACGGTGGCCGGTCTGAAATCGGACCTGGAGATGGAGACGCATCGCGGCTGGGTGGACGTGCGCGGCCACGACGGCGCGGTGGAGTTCAAGAGCCACCGGGGCGAGGCGTTGTTCAAGTTGGCCGGCCTGCCGCGCGCGAGCCGCGTGGAAACCTATCGGGGCGACATCACGTTGTCGCTTCCGCGCGACCGTGGCTTCCAACTGGACGCGGACCTCGGCCGCCACGGGAGCCTGTCCAGCGATTTCGAGATCCCCAACAAGAACCTGTCGCGCGACCACAAGAGCTACCGGGGCACGGTGAACGGCGGAGGACCGGACCTGCGGGTGAAATCCGAGCGGGGGACCGTGCGGCTGCGGCGGCTATGAGGCTCAGCGCGGCGCGGGATCGCGCAGGATGACGATCTCGACGCGGCGATTGGCGGCGCGCCCGCCGGAAGTGTCGTTGGGCTCCGCGGGAGCGTAGGAGCCGTAGCTGGCCACCGCGAGTCTTGCTTCGGGAATGCCGAAGCGTCCGGTGAGAGTGTCCAGCAGTTTCATGCCGCGGGCGGCGGAAAGCTCCCAGTTGTTGCGGAAGCGCCGGTTGTGGACGGGCTGTGCGTCGGCGTGGCCCACCAGCAGCACCTTGTTGTCGATGCCCCGAAGCACTTCCGCGATGCGGGCGACGAGCGGAAGCGCGGAGGCACGAACACGGTCGTCGCCGGAGTCGAACAGGACGGCTTGGGGCAGGGCGATCACCAGGCCGCGCTCTTCCATCCGGAGATCGATGCCGCGGCCGGCCAGGGCGTCCCGCGCCGGCGACAGAGGATCGGGGGCGGCGACCGGTTCGGCCACCGCGGCAGGAGCGGGCGCGGGCTTGGGACGCCGGTCCTGGGAGACGTGCGCGGCGGCGGCGATGAACAGGATCAGCAGGATGGTGACGATATCGGTATAGCTGAACACCCAGCGGTCGCGGTGGCTGGTGGTCTCGCGGAAGAAGGCCGGACCGCGGCGCGACAGGGTTCGCACCGGTGTCAT
>CAYOTD010000095.1:0-617 GCA_964406685.1 uncultured Solibacteraceae bacterium
CTCCAGTTTGCCCGCCGGCCAGTCGAACACGTGCAGGTAGATGGTCTTGCCTTTAGCCGTCGTGCGGCCGAAGGCGAGTCCCTGGAGCGGGCCGTACGTCGTCCCGTAGATGGCCTCGCCGTTCCCCTTCATCCATTCGCCTACCGCGCGCAGGCGCTCTTCGAACTCGGGTTGGATCGTTCCCTCCGGCGTCGGCCCGACGTTGAGCAGGAAGTTGCCGCCCTTGCTGGCGACGTCAACCAGGGTGCGGATCAGGGTGGTGGCGGACTTGTAGTTGGTGTCGTGCCGGTTGTAGGCCCAGGTGCGGTTGATGGTCATGCAGGTCTCCCACGGGCGGAAATCCTCCGGCTTGGGTACATCGGCGGCGACGCCCTCCTGTTTGGAGGGGTCGGTGCCGACCAGGCGGCCTTTCTTCGTGGGAATGCCCTTGGGAGTGAACTGCTCGGGCGTGTCGAAATCGCCTGCCACGCCGATGCGGTTGTTGATAACCGCGCCCGGCTGAAGCTCGCGGATCATCTTGTGGAAGCGCAGGCCGTCGTATTTCTCCTGGTTGCCGAGGCCGTCGAACCAGACCACCAGCACGTCGCCGTAGCGCGTCAGAAGCTCGCGCAGTTGCG
>CAYOTD010000095.1:627-10974 GCA_964406685.1 uncultured Solibacteraceae bacterium
CCTCCATGTAGTCGAGGTAGAGGAACCACTCGGCGCGCCAGGGCTCTCCCTGCCAGTTAGCGCTCGAAGGCTTCGAGGTATCGCGGAAGCCGGGATGGTCCATGTCGGGCGGCGAGTAGTAGAAGCCCAGCGGCATCCCTTCCTCGCGGCAGGCCTGGGCCAGTTGCGCCACGATGTCCTTCTTGTACGGCGTGTTGGTGATCTTGTAGCGCGTGTAGGCGGAGTCGAACATCACGAAGCCGTCGTGATGCTTCGAGGTCAGGACTATGTAGCGCTGGCCGGCGGCTTTGGCCAGCCGGATCCACGCCTTGGGATCGAACTTCACCGGGTTGAAGGTCCCGGCCAGCCGGCGGTACTCCGGTTCGGCGATGAAGTTGATGGCCTTCGGATTGGGCCGCATGATGGGCCAGGATGCCTCCACGCTGGCCTGCGAGTAGGGGCCCCAGTGGATGAACATGCCGAAGCGGTAGTCGAAGTACCGCTCGCGGTTCGGGGGGGCGGCGGCGGAAGAGGCGAGGGCGAGGAAAAGAACGCCGGAGAGCAGTCGCGGTGTCATG
Organism: uncultured Solibacteraceae bacterium; assembly: GCA_964406685.1. GTDB lineage: Bacteria > Acidobacteriota > Terriglobia > Bryobacterales > Bryobacteraceae > JACQZT01. The sequence goes on from CAYOTD010000095.1 coordinate 1,185, forward strand.
CCATCACAAGCATAACGCCGCGACTGCCGCTCCGGCGTGCGGGAAGCTAGAAGTCAATCCGCAGGTTGAACTGAATCAGGCGGCTCAGTCCGCGCTGCGAAGTCACTCTTCCGAAGTTGGCGTTGGTGGGATCCAGGTTCGGGCCCGAGAAGTTGGTGTGGTTGGTCGCGTTCAACAGGTCCACGGCGAAGCTGGTGTTGAGCCGTTCGTAGATGTTGAAGCGGCGCAGGATCCTGACATCCCAGTTACGGATGCCGTCGGCGCGCAGGCTGTCCAGCCGGATGGGGAACATGCGGACGTGGTAGCTTCCCGGCTGGCTGCCGGACCGGCCCTCGAATCCCACGAAGCCGGAGGGGACGGAACCCGAGCCTTTGTAGACGATGCTTGGGTCGAACCAGACGTGGATGTCCTTGGAATGGGCCTCGTCATGGTTGAACACGGCGGCGATGTTGTTGAAGTCACCGTAGAAGAAGCGGTTGCCCCAATCGCCGGTGCACGGGCCGCTCTGGATCTGATAGATCCAGCTCAGCTGCCAGCCACCCACGATGTGCTGAAGCGGGCCGCTCTGAACCAACTGCCGTCCCTTGCCGAACGGCAGTTGATAAATGCCGCTCCAGACAAACCGGTGGGGAAGAGAGTTGTTGTTCGGGCGCTCCGTCGGTTTGGCGTCGAATTCGTTGGCGTACCAATCGGCGACCGTGCTCTTCGTCCAGGTGTACATCACCGAGGACTGGAAGCCCTTGGAGAACCGCTTCTCGAACTGGACCTGGAGATCCCGGTACCAGCCGTAGCCTTTCGAATCCTCGAAGCTCTTCTGCGACCGGAAGTCGGTCCCCATGATCGGGTACGGCCGCAGCAGCGCCTGCTTCTGGATGGTGGAAGCGGTGAAAAGGCTCTGCGTCCGCAGGTAGTTGTAGAGCGCGGCGTTACTCGTCTCCAGGCCGGCGAAATTGCTGATATTGAATGGATTCGCCACGTTTGTCTGGAGGCCGCTATCCACGGCTGTGTTGCGCGCGCTGCCCGTGGCCCAATACTGCTGAGGCAGGGCGCTGTACCTCTTTTCCACATAGAAATAGGCGTAGGCGCCGTTGTAGGACGCTTCGATCACCATGTTCTTGCCAATCTCACGTTGCACGCCGATTCTCCAGCGCTGCTGGGCGCCGGGACGGTAGTCGCGCGGATAGGCGGAGTTGCCTGTGTAGCCTTTGCCCCACCGGATGGCCGGGCCGAGGGTGTTGCCATAGGCCGAGTCGAACCGGGTGCCATCGGCGCGCACTGGGAACGGGTTGTGCATCGGAGTAACGCTCGCCGAGAGGTTGGACGCCGCGCCCACCCCGCAGAGGGGACAGTAGGACAGGGCGTTGTCGTTGGTCATGGTGGTGCTGGTTGCCTGGCTGTAGCCGTCCTGGCTGGGCCGGTCGTTGTTGACGTTGAAGGTGTCGTAGAACCAGCCGTAACCGCCGCGCAGCACCGTCTTGCTGTCAAGCTGGTAGACCAGGCCGGCGCGGGGCGCGAACCGGTGCGTTCCATCGGTCCATGTGTTGACGCCGTTGGTGCCAAGATACTGCGTGCCGCCCAGAACGCTGAACTGGCTGGCAGGCAACTCCGCCAGCGGACTCTTGGCGTAAGCCGCCACCACGGCGTCGGCAAAGGGGGGTTTGTAGTCCCACAGGAAACCGGTGGCCAGGCCCCGGTTGTAGCGCTCGGTCGTTCCGCCTTCGCGCTCGTAACGGAGCCCCAGGTTCAAGCGGAGCTTGCTCGATACCCGCCAGTCGTCCTGCACGTACAGCGCGCGGTAGCGGGTGGTGTACAGCGAGCTATCGTTGGTGTCGACGGAAACGCTGTAGGGAAGGCCCATCATGAAAGCCGCCCACTCCAGGCCGTTGTTGGCCGCGGTGGTGGTGTTGTCGGCCGCCTTCGTGTAGCGGTTGTCGTGCTGGAACCGGCCGCTGGAATACCCCGGTCCCGCGCCGGTGAACCAGTAGCGGCGCTCCATGTAACCGAACTTCAGCGAATGATTGCCGCGGATCTGGCTGAGCATCACCTTGGCCTCGCCGGTGGTGCCGCGCGTCGAGATCGCCGGGTAGGAAGAACTGGCGTCTTCCAGGGCCTGGAAATCGATCTGGGGCAGGCTCTTGTACTGGCCCGCCTTTGTGTCCAGATACGCCGGCAGGCCGACGTCGCTGGGTTTGTAGGAGGTCAGCACCGAGTTCACGTTGCCTTCGTTGAACCGGGCCCAACTCACGCCGAGATTCAGGACCGTGGTGCCGCTGGCGGCCCAGATGTAGTCCACCCCGAGACCCTTGTTGATGCGCGTCAGGCCGTTGGCCTCGATGCCGCGCTTGGTCTCATACATCCAGTCGTACTCGTCGGCCAGCCGGTGGTTCCAGAACCAGCGCCCGTTCAGGCGGTGCCGCTCGCTGAGGTTGTAGTCGATGCGGTTGAGGATGGAGTTGAAGCGCTCGTTCTTGGGCATTGCGGAAGCGTAGTAGTTGTTGGACCCGTCCGCGCCGACCAGTCCGGGCACGTCGTTCGGCTTGGGGTACATCGGTTCGTAGTACTTGTACATCGGGTTCAGAACCGGGACCCCTTTGTTGCCCGGAAACGGGGTGCGGACCACCCGGCTGCCCTCCAGACGCGCGGAACGCGGGTCGTAGACCGTGTACTTCACCGCATCCAGCGCGAGCATGTCGGAGAAGTCGCCCTGCCGCCAGGCCATCTTGGGCACCGAACGGTTGATGGAACTGGTGGTCTCCGCCTTGTTCTGGTAGATGCCGTTGTAGCTGAAGAAGAAGAAGAGCTTGTCGGTACCGTTGTAGAGCTTCGGCAAACGCACCGGCCCGCCGGCCGTGCCGCCGAACTGGTTCGAGTGGCCGGAGGCCTGCTTCTGCGAGTCGGAGCTCCGCTTGCCCTGCGCCACCTGGTTCTCCCATTGGAGGCGCGTGAAATGCGGCGTCGCGTTCCAGCGCTGCTGCCAGTGCTGGTCGTACAGCGATCCGTGGTAGGTATTCGTTCCTGACTTCGTCGTCACGTTCACCGTGGCTCCCGAGGTGTGGCCGTAGGAGGCGTCGAACGTGGTGGTCTCCATCTTGAACTCTTCCACGGCGTCGGAAGGCGGCGTGAATCCCACCCGGCGGCCGGTTCCGGTGACAGGCGCGCCGTCCAAGGTGTACTCGTTCTGGCCGAGGCCGCCCGAAGTGTTGAACGCCGAGGTGCCGGCGTTGTCAAATGCCTTGCGGTACTCCGGCTGTCCGGTCCACTGCATCCCCGCCGCCAGACCGGCCAGTACGAACGGGTTCAGATCGTTGAACGGCAACTCCATGATCTGGCGGTTGTCGATCACCCGTCCGCCGGAAGCCGTCGTAGTGTCCAGCAGCGGAGCTTCCGCCGTGACCTCCACCGTTTCGGCGATGGTGCCGACCTGCAACTGGAATTCGATGTCCAGGCGGCCTGCCACGCTCAGCTCCAATCCGGTGCGGACCGTCTTCCGGAAGCCCTGCGCCTCAACCGTGATGCTGTACTTGCCCGGATTGAGCAGGTTGGCTTCAAAGTACCCGGTCGCGTTTGTGGTCAACCGGGTGATGGTGTTGGTTTCGGTGTTGGTCACCACGACCGAGGCGCCGGGAATAACGGCCCCCTGCGGATCGCTGACCTTACCGGTGATGCTGCCGCGCGACTCCTGGCCCCACAGCAAGCCGGAACACAGCGCGAGCAGGAGTAGAGAGAGAGATACCCCTTTTCGAATCATGCCATTCCCCTGAACTGCTATTCACCCACTGGAAAAGATACGTCCGTCCCCGCAGCCTTGTCAAGACAGCGTTTTCCTGACGGGTGAGCGTTACCCCTGCCGGGGTATAATGCCTGACCGGAGTGTGGCGATGCTCTACCTTTGTCCGATCCTTGCTCTGCTGGCCGCCGCAGGCCCGGAGAAGACCGTCCCTGCCATCAACGCGATCGACAACTGGCAGCAGGTGGGCCAGCAGCCGTACGAGATCACCTGGACCGAGCGCACCCAGGACCCGAACACGCTGGTCGATTTCGAGGACCTGACCGGATGGACCCTCGAACTCTACGACGGCGCGCAGGGGGAACTACGGCGCAGCCGGGAACAGCAGTTGTGGGGACAGGGCGTAGCCAAGTTCGTCTTCTCCGGCGCAGGCAAGCAGAGCCGCGTGGTGGGGCGTCCGCCCAAACCGGTTCCGATCCCCGGCCGGTTCGACTCCATCGACATGTGGGGATACGGCTACCGCTGGGGCTGGGTGCGGGACGAGGCCAATCCGCCGGTGAATGTGGCCATCCTGGTCACCGACGCGCGCGGCAAGGAGCACCGCATTCCCATCACGGATGTGCGCTGGAAGCAGTGGTGGCTGATCCACCGCAGGGTGCTGCCCGCCGCGCTCGGCGAGATCGTCTGGCCGGCCAGCTTTTCGGGGATCGAGATCTCGGGTCTGGTGAACAAGGACCCGCGTTACTTCTACTGCGACTCGCTCGCATTCTACGTCGAAGAACTGAAACCGCTGACCTTCGCCGCGCAACCGAAGCGCAACCTGCGCCCGGTCCGCGGGCAGATCGTGGGCCTGAACACCGGCTCGGGAACGCTTCCGTTTCCCATACGCGAAGAGACGATCCTGCCGGAGAACCGCGAGAAGCAGTTCAAGGTCTCCGTGCGCCAGGTGGGGCCGAATCACTTCGAGTTCCTCTATAAAGGCGCCGATGCTACGGTGAGGTACGAGTACCGCCCGGCGAAGGGCACGCTTGGCGAAGTGGCCGCGAGTGTGAACGAAGGGGCGGCGTTCCGCCCGCTGGATGGAGGCGGCATCAAGTTCGGAGGTGAGGTGGCTCAGGGCGAGCTGGTCTCGGCCGGCGTATCGGGCGGTGTCGTGTCGGCGCGCTTCCGCATGGGCTCGCGGCTGGTGAACTACGAGTGGCGGCTGTGGCAGAAGTCCCTCGTGCTGGACGTGTGGTGCGAGGGCGGGGAAGCCACGGAGCTGGTCTTTGGCTCGGTGGCCGGCGCCGTGAACCCCAAGCTGATCACGGTCCCGTATCTCACCTATGGCGGCAGCAACCCGCGCGTGCTGATGTCGGGGACGCCGCCGGTGTTCACCTCCGTCTGGTTCGACTGGTACCGGGGCAACGCCTCCGAGCCTTTCTACACCAACAAGCCTGGGCCGTCGGAGATCAACGGCGGGCTGCGCTACCTGGCGAAGACCGACGGGCAACGCAACAACCTGTACGAGCGCGTCTTCATCACCAACTCGCCGGTGTACGAAGAGACGCTGCCGGTGATCCCAAATCCGCCCTCGTTGCGCCAGCAGGAAGGCAAGCAGGTGATCTGGACGGTGACCCAGCCGCAGACCTTCGAGAAGGACCACGCCCGCTGCCGCGAGATCCGCTCCTACGGGCTGGACCGCATCATGCAGCACTCCCACGAGGTCACCTGGCGCGACGAGGGCGACAGCTTCACCATGCGGCTGCGCGCCGCTCCGCAGAAGGGCGGAGACGCCAGGCTGAAATGGTACATCCAGGCGCAGAACGCGCTCGGCTGGCTGCAAGGGGTCTACAGCAACTACACCGACTTCTCGCCCACCAACACCAACTGGAGCCCCGACCACGTGCAGCGGCAGCCGGATGGGGAATGGCGGCGCGCCTGGCCGCGCAACTACGCGCTGAAGCCGGCCAAGGCGGTGGAAATGGATGAATACTATGCCCGCCGCATCAAGGACAAATTCGGCATCCTGATGTCGTACACCGACGTGCACACGGCGGTGGCGCCGTGGCGGTACTGCGACTTCGACGCCCGCGTGCCCGGCGCCGGAACCATGGCCGCGACCTTCTACGCTTACGGGCAGTTGCTGCTCAACGATCAGCGGACCTACGGGCCCACGCAGTCCGAGGCCACCTACCAGTGGATGTACGCGGGGCTGGAATCGGGCAGCTACGGGTGGGTCTACACCGACGTGAACCTGCTGACGCATCCGCCGGACGTGGCCTTCCAGTTGGGCAGCATCCACCCGCTCCAGGCCGACTACGGCATGGGCTACACACATTACTACCTGGACAAGATCGACCCCAAGTGGCGAACCTCGCCCAAGCGGCGCGACTACATCGACCTGTTCCTGGCCACGACCGTCGCCTACGGGAACATGGGCTGGCTGGTGACCGAGTTCGAAGACCGCCCGTTCCACTGGGAGGCGATGGCGCGGTCGTACTACATGATGCAGCAGTTGCAGCAGCAGTACGCCTTCGTCCGCGCGAAGAAGATCGAGTACGCGGGAGAGGGCGGGCGAATGCTGTCTCCGAGCGAAGCGCACTCGACCGGCGCCATCGCTGGCGGCCGGCTGCACGTGGAGTACGAGAACGGCACGCACGTCTACGTCAACCGCGGGACGGAAGGGACGTGGCGGGTGGAAGAGACGGAGTTGCCCGTGGCCGGGTGGCTGGTCTACAACCGCGCCAACAACTTCCGCGAGATCTCGGCGGGAGTGAACGGGCGGCGCATCGACTACGTGAAAGCGCCCGAGTACGAGTTCCTCGACGGCCGCGGCGCCTGGACCGAGATGGGCGCGCTGGGCGCCGCCGGGAGCGTGGCGCGCCGCGAACGGGCCGGGGGCGTGATCGAGTTGATCGACATCTACGGCAACGACCGCATCGGGTTCCGCGCGGCCGGTCCCGGCACACTGATGGGCTACGATGCCGAGTCCAAGCCGTTGGGCAAAGTCCAGACGACGTCTCCTCGCGCGGGATGGCACGAGTTCAAACCGCTGCCGGGAGCGCGGTCCTACGTTTTCGGTCCGGCTTAAGCGGCGCTTGCTTCAAGCGGTCGTGAGCGCCGCCAGGGTTTGTTCGGCCGCGCGGCGCCAGGAGAACAGGCGAGCGCGGGCCGGCCCGTCGGCGGTGAGCCGGGCGCGTTCGGTTTCGTCCGATACCAGCCGGTCCAGGACCCGAACCAGCGCGGCGGTATCGAACGGGTCGAACCGGAGCGCGGCCTCCCCGGCGATGTCGTTGAGCGGGCGGATAGCGGAGCAGGCCGTGGGCACCCCCGCCGCCATGGCTTCCAGGACTGGCATTCCGAAGCCTTCAAACGTCGAGGGATAGAGGAAGGCCCAGGCGGTGCGAAACAGCTCGTACAACTCCTCGCGCGGCAGCCAGCCCGTCACGCGCACCGCCTCGGCCAGCCCAAGCGCCTCGATGCGTTCCTCCAGCGGCCGGGTGTGAAAGCCCTTCAGTCCTGCCAGCACCAGCCGGAACTGGGGCCGCGCCGCGCGCCATTGGGCGAAAGCGTCGAGCAGGCGGTCGAGGTTCTTGTGCGGATGCAGCGTCGAGACGCACAGCAGGAAGGGCGCGGGGGCGCGCGCGGCGGCCAGGTCGAACAGGCGTTCGTCCACCCCGTGCGGGATGACCGCGATTCGCTCCGGCGGCAGGCGGTAGAACCGGACCAGGTCGTCGCGCGTCGCTTCGGAGACCGCGATCAACCGCCGCGACCGGCGCGCGGAAGCGCTCAGCAGGATTCGCCAGAACGGCCGGTGGATGAGGCGGAAGTGCTCCGGGTGCCGCAGGTGCTGCAAGTCGTGGAACACGGTGACCTGCGGGCAGGGGGCAAACACCGGCGCCGTGAATCCGGGATTCAGAAGCAGGTCAATGCCTCGCCGGCGCGCCGCCAGGGGCAGCCCCGTCTGTTCCCACAGGTTGCGGGCTGGACGGAAGGCGGCGCGCACCGGCTGCGGCGCGGCGGCGAAGTTGGGCGCCTGGGGGACCAGGTCCGCGCCCGTCTCGCGGTTCGTGAAGACGATGTACTGGTTGCGCGCGTCGATTTGGGCCAACGCGGCCAGCAGTTCGCGCAGGTAGATCTCCGTGCCGCCGACCCCGCCCGGAATCAGGTACAGCGCGTTGACGCCGATGCGCACGGGGTCCTATTCTAGCGCGGCGCGCGCAGACGGGCGCGGACCACTCGCAAGCCCTCGGCCGCCATGGGGTTCTTCGTGTTCAGGGTCAGCGCCTTGAGGAAGTCCGCCTCGGCCTGCGCCAGGTTGTTCTCGTTGAGGTAGATGTTGCCTCGGTAGGCGTAGGTCATGTCGTAGGCGCTGTTGATCCTCTCGGCTTCCGCCAGAGCCCGGAGCGCGGCCTCGCGGTTCCCTCCCTTGGCGTGGACCATGCCGAGCAGGGCGAAGGCGTGGGCGGTCTTCTCCAGCAGCAGGGCCCGTTGCAGCTTGTCTACCGCGGGCAGGTACTGGCCGGTGCAATCGAGGGCGAGGGCCCAGTCCACCAGCAGCTCGTGGCTCTTCGGGTCCAGCTTGTAGGCCTTCTCGAATCCTTCCGCCGCCTCCGAGCAACGGCCCGCCTCGTAGTAGGCGAAGGCAAGCTGGAACGCGGGCCGGGACTTGGCCGGCGACTTGGCCACCGTGTCTGCCCAGAGCGGGATGGGCCCCGCCCAGACATGGTTCCGCTGCCAGGTGAGCAGAGCCGCCAGCGCGAGCACGGCGGCGAGGGCGCCGGTGAGCGTGCCGCGGCTCGTCTTCCAGCGCCGGAGCAACGCCAGGGTGATCAGGATGAGGCCGATGACCGGCAGATAGAGGCGGCGTTCGGCCTGCGGGTCGCGGATGGGAATGAACGACGAGGTCGGCGCCAGCAGCACGAGAAACAGAAACAGGCCGAACGAGGCCAACGGCTCGCGCTTGCGCCAGAGCCAGGCGGCCGCGGCCAGCGCCGCCAGAGAGGCCAGCCCGAACACCGCGCCGTGGTCCATCAGAGAGCGCGAGAACGGCACGTCGGGGTCGACATTCAAGCCGTACGGCAGGACGTACATCCGGATGTAGGTCCAGATTACGCGGCACTGGGTGAGGAAGTAGTCGCTCCAGGCGATGCCGCCCCGGACGCGGAAACCGGCGCTGTCGGCGGCTGACAGCACCCGCCAGACGAAGGCCAGCGCCGCCGCGGACAGCACGAGGATCGGCGCGTAGAGCCGCCAGTTCCGCTTGATCCCGGTGAACGAGAAACCGGGATTCCACCAGTAGTCGAGCAGCAGGAAGACGGCGGGCAGGACCGCCGCCTGCTCCTTGGTCAGCACGCCCAGGCCGAACAGCGCCAGCACGCCCGCCGCCGCGGGGAAAGCGATCCGAGCAGAAACGTTCCGCAGAGCACCTCCGACCGGCTGGCGACGTAGGCCACCGACTCGGTTTGCAGCGGATGCAGCAAGAACAGAGCCGCGCCGAAGCCGGCCAGCAACGGGTTGCGGCCGTCGGCGGGGTCCAGCCGCGCCAGCAGGTGCCGCAGGAGCAGAAACACCAACCCGGCGTTGAGCAGGTGCAGCAGCAGATTAACCAGGTGATACGAGTAAGGCTCCTGCCCCATCAGGTGAAGGTGCGCCCAAAAACTGAGCAGCAGGACCGGCCGGATCTTGCCGATCCACATCCCGATCGGCCGGATCATGGCGTCCGGGGCCAGGAAGGGGAGATACCGGTCGTCGAAAACGAACTCGCCGTCGAGAGCCGGCTGGTAGGCGAGGTAGGCGATCAGCGCCGCGGCGCCGGCCACAATCCAGGCGATCCGATTGCCGGTCTCGACTCTTTTCCGCGGCGGCTCCGGAGGCTTAGTTGTTCTGCTTTTCTTCATGCAACGATCGCAGGTGGAATTCGAGGATGGCCACGCGCTGCGCCAGGGCGATGTTGTTGTCCTTGAGCTGGGAGATGATGACGGAGAAGCGGTAGAACACGATCAGAAACATGCTGGCGGCGATCAACAGCAGCGCCAGCGGTCCTTGCGCCAGGCCGAGAAACACGGCGATGCGGTCCAG
>CAYOTD010000096.1:0-7803 GCA_964406685.1 uncultured Solibacteraceae bacterium
GTGGCTGAACGGCTACGTGAACCCGGCGACGGCCCGCGAGGAGTTGCAGGCGATGAAGGACACCGGCATCGGCGGCGTCCTGGTGTTCGACATGGGCGCGCGCGGCGCCAAGGAGACGCAGCCGCCGGCGGGACCGGCGTTTCTGAGCCCGCCGTGGATGAAGCAGTTCCACGAGTCGGTGACCCAGGCGAAGCAGCTCGGGCTCGAGGTGGACTTCTCCGTGGTCAGCAGTTGGGACATGGGCGGCCACTGGATCGAGCCCCAGCACGGCAGCATGGGCCTGTACCCGGTGGAGACGAGTTTTCCGGGAGGGGCCAAGGTCGATGTGGTGCTCCCGTTCCCGGTGGCGTCGCCCTCGGCACCGAAAGGAAAGGACGGGAAGCCCGCCTTCTGGCGCGACGCCGCGGTGCTGGCGGTGCGCGACGCCAGGCGCGCCCCCGGCCACGAGTTCGTCCTGCGGCTGGACCCGCCCGCCGATCACGATCTGGCCGAGGTCATGCTCGACAACGGCAACCCCGGCGGGTTTCCGGGCACGGCCACGATGGCGCCGGTGCGCGAGTTCAGCGTGGCGGTGTCGAGCACGGGGATTTTTGATGGCGATTTTCGCGAGGTCGTCAAGGATGCCCTGCCGCGCGAAGCGGGACCGCGGCGGTTCAAGCTTCCCGCGGGCACGCGCGCGCGGTACGTGCGCCTGCGGCTGCTGAACACCCACGACGCCAGCCGCCCGCGATGGACCCTCGGCGAGTTCGCGGTGTACGACCGAAACGGCGCCAACGTGGCCGCGGCGCGCTCGGTTGACGTGCGGCGCAACGGCGCGGCGATCGTGCGCTCCACCGTGCCGTTCTCCGACGGTAGCGCCTGGACGCGCAACAACCTGCACAACGGATCGACCGACGGCCCGCGCGGCGTGTTCGCCACGCCGGGGCCGCCGCCGCTGGAGGTGAACGACGTCAAGGAGATGGTGGACGTCACGCGCTACGTCGACGCGGACGGGCACCTGCGCTGGAACGCTCCCGCCGGGACGTGGACGATCCTGCGCTATGTGGTGATGAACACGGGCGAGCGTCTGAAGGTGCCGAGTCCGAACTCGGATGGCTGGGCGACCGATCATTTCAGCGCCGAGGCCACCCGCGCGCACATGGACTACGTGATCGACCGGCTGCGGGAGACGTTCGGCGACGTGTCCAAGAGCGGCCTGAAGAACCTGTACCTGGCCAGCTACGAGGTGGTGGGGCCGGTGTGGTCGCCCGGGTTCATCAAGGACTTCGAGCGCCTGCGGGGCTATGACATGACGCCCTACCTGCCGGCGGTGTTCGGGGCGCGCATCCGCGACGCCGAGACCACGGAGCGGTTTCTGTTCGACTACCGCAAGACGCTGAGCGACGTCCTGATCAACGCCTACTACGTCGCCGCCAGCCAGAGCGCGCGCAAGGCGGGGCTGGGCGTGAAGTCCGAAGCGGGCGGGCCCGGGCCGCCCGTGCACAACGTCCCCGTCGATGCGCTACTGGCCAACAGCGCCGTGGACGCGGTGCAAGGCGAGTTCTGGCCCTTCCGGCCGAACTCGGACGCCACCTGGGTAGTGAAGGAGACCGCCTCGGCCGCGCACCTGTACGGCAAGAGGCGCGTACACATGGAGTCCTTCACGTCGTTCGAAGAGTGGCGGGAGGGGCCGCAGGATCTGAAGGCCAGCGCCGACCGCGTCCTGTGCGAAGGCGGGAACCACTTCGTCTGGCACACCTGGACGCACGCGCCGCCGGAAGCGGGCAAGCCGGGATGGGTGTACCTGGCCGGGACGCACATCAACCGCAACGTGACCTGGTGGGGGAAGGCGCGGCCGTTCCTCGACTACCTGTCGCGCGGATCGTTCCTGATGCAGCGCGGCCGGTTCGTGGGCGACGTGCTGTACTACTACGGCGACGGCGGCTACAAGTTCGTCGGCCCGCGCAGGAACGAGCCGTCTCTCGGGCCGGGGTACGACTACGACTACACCAACTCGGACATCATCCTGAACCGGCTGTCGGTGCGCGACGGGCGCTTCGTGCTGCCGGACGGCACCAGCTATGCCGTGCTCGTGCTGCCGCAGGATCCGGAAGCCCACCCGGCGGTGCTGGAGAAGATCGAGAAGCTGGTAGCCGCGGGCGGGACGGTGCTCGGACCGAAACCGGCGCGCGCGGTGGGCCTGGAGGGGTATCCCGCCAGCGATGCGCGCGTCCGCCAGACGGCCGCGGCGCTGTGGGGCGACCTCGACGGGAAGACCCGGACCGAGCGGACGCACGGCAAGGGCCGCGTGATCTGGGGCAAGCCGGTGCGGAGCGTGCTCGTGGGTATGGGGATCGGACCGGACTTCACCGGGCCGGCGGATGTGGACTTCGCGCACCGGCGCGACGGCGGGGCGGAGATCTACTTCGTCCGCAACAAGCTGGAGAAAGCGGCGGAGCCGGTGGTTACCTTCCGCGTGAGGGATCGCGTGCCCGAGCTGTGGGACCCGGTCACCGGCACGATCCGGCGCGCGCCCGCGTATCGCAAGACGGAGAGCGGCATCGAGGTGCCGCTGGAGTTCGCGGCCAACGGCTCGGTGTTCGTCGTCTTCCGCCGGCCGCTGGACCGCCCCTCGGTGCAGCGCCGGCCGGCGGCTCCCGCGGGACCGCCGATCCAGATCGAAGGCCCGTGGACCGTCGCCTTCGAGCCGGGGCGCGGCGCGCCGGAGAAGATCAGCCTCGCGCGGCTCACCTCGTGGACCGAGCACAGCGACCCGGGCGTGAAGTACTTCGCGGGCACGGGACGCTACACCACGACCTTCAACGTCCCCAAGGAGTGGAAACGCCCCGACCAGCGCACGGAGCTCGACCTGGGCCGGTTGTGGACCATCGGCGAGGTGTGGCTGAACGGCAAGCCGCTGGGCATCGTGTGGACGGCGCCGTTCCGGGTGGACTGCTCGGATGCCTTGCGCGAGGGAGCCAACGAGCTCACCGTCGAGGTCACCAACACCTGGTACAACCGGCTGATCGGGGACTCCCTGCTGCCGCCGGAGAAGCGGATGACCAAGACCAACATCACGGCGTCGGAAGGGAGGCCGTGGGCGAAGCTGACGCCGCTGGAGTCGGGGCTGTTCGGGCCGGTGCGCGTCGTAGCCGCGCGTTGAAAACAAAGAACATAATTGGTTTTGTTCGTACCGGTTCGCTTTTTCTTCGCCAGTTCACAGGCTAACCCAGGCGGCCCTGCCGCCGTGCGCGATTCGATCATAGCACGGCTGTCCAAGGGGCCCGGTGCGGGTACAATTGCCAGCATGACCCGACGAACGGCCTTGGGAGCGATGATGGCGGCGGGGGCGGTGGGCGCTGCGCGGCGTCCTGGAGATAAGCCGAACCTGCTGTTTCTTTGGACGGACCAGCAGCGCGCGGATACGATGGCGGCGTATGGGAACACGGCGTTCCGCATGCCCGCGCTGAACCGGCTGGCCGGGTCCAGCGTTGTTTTCGACCGCTGTTATGTCACGCAGCCGGTGTGCACGCCGTCGCGGTCGAGCGTGATGTCGGGGCGGTGGCCGCACTCGACGGGTTTGACCCGCAATAACATTCCGCTGCCGGGGGACGTAGCGGTGATACCGCAACTGGTGGGCGATTCCGCTTACCGGACGGCATACATGGGGAAGTGGCACCTGGGCGACGAGGTGTTCGCGCAGCGGGGTTTTGAGACGTGGGTCAGCATTGAAGACATGTACCGCCAGTACTACTCGCCGGGGCGGGATCGGAACGCGCGCAGCAGTTACCACGAGTTTCTGGCGAAACTGGGGCACAAGCCGAACCCGAACGACAACTGCTTCTCGCGCCAGTTCGCCACCACGCTGCCGGTGGAGCAGTGCAAGCCGGCGTTTCTGGCGGCGCAGGCCACGGACTACATTCTGAGAAACCGCGCGGAACCGTGGATGCTGTACGTGAACTTTCTGGAACCGCACACGCCGCACAACGGGCCGTGGAACGACCTGCACACGGCGGAAGAGGCGCCGCTGGCCGCCAACTACCCGGGGCGGGAGGTGGAGCGCGAACCGGAGGTATACCGCCGCAGACGCCAGAAGGAGATGGTTGACCGGGAGCGCATGCAGCGGCTGCGGCGGAACTACGCCGGGCTGTGCAGCCAGGTGGACCAGGCGGCGGGACGGATCCTGTGGGCGCTGGAGGCGAGCGGGCAGGCGGAGAACACGATCATCGTCTTCACCAGCGATCACGGCGAGCTAGGCGGCAGTCACGGCCTGATGGCCAAGAGCGCGTTCTACGAAGAGGCGGTGCGCGTGCCGCTGTTGCTGCGCGTGCCGTGGAAGCAGCGGGAGCAGGCGCGGGTGACGCCGCCGGTGAGCCACATCGACGTTGTGCCCACGCTGCTCGAGCTGATGGGGCGGAAGGACGCCGGCGGGCCGGCCGGCCGGAGCCTGATCCCGCTGATCGAGGGCAAGGCGCGCGCGGGATCCGATGTCGTGATCGAGTGGGACGCGCCGCTGTCGCGGGCGCTGGTTTCGCCGGAGGGATGGAAGATGGCGCTGTTCGCCGACGACAACTGCCTGCTGTTCGACCGCAACCGCGATCCGCTGGAAGAGCAGAACCTGTTCTACCGCAGCGAGGCGGCCGCGGTGGTGCGGCGGCTGCGGGGGACGCTCGAAGCCTGGCAGCGGCGCACGGGCGACCGCGCCGAAGGCCGGATCGCCTACAATTCGTACTTGGGGAGTTGATCGGCCGAAAGGAGTTGTTCATGTTTGACCCTGGCTGCTCGCGGCGTCATTTCTTCGTTGGCCCGCTGCTGGCGGGAGCCGTTCCCGTACGCGGGTTCGGCTCGGTCCCGTCGCTGAAGGCGATGGGCTACACGTCGCCAAACGAGAAGTTGAACCTGGCCGCAATCGGAGCGGGCGGACAGCCGGCCTCGGACCTGCGCATGGCGCACGCCGGGGTGGAGAACGTCGTGGCGCTGGCGGATGTGGACTGGGCGCGCGGGCGCGAGTCGTTCGAGCGTTTCCCCAACGCGACCAGGTACAAAGACTTCCGCCAGATGTTGGACAAACAGGGCAAGGAAATCGACGCGGTGGTGATCGGACCGCCGGACCACATGCACACGCTGTGCGCGCTGACCTGCATGCAGCTCGGCAAGCACGTTTACGTGGAGAAGCCGCTGACCCGGGTCGCGGGAGAGGCCCGGTTGCTGGCCCAGGCCGCGGAGCGGTACAAGGTGGCGACGCAGATGGGCAACCAGGGCTATTCGCACGATGCCACCCGCGTGGCGTGCGAGATCTTCTGGTCGGGCGAGATTGGCGAGGTCAAGGAGGTCCATGCGTGGACGGGCCGGCCGAGCTGGCCGCAGGGGATGACGAAGATCCCCGCTCCGGGGCCCGTGCCGGAAACGCTGGATTGGGATCTGTGGCTGGGGGGAGCGCCGTGGCGCCCGTTCACGGCGGGGGACGAGGAGTACACGGCGTTCGTGGCCGCGCGGAGCGCCCGCAACCGGCCGCCCGGGGCTCCCGCGCCCGCCGCGGGCCGGCAGCCGGAATTCGGATTCTACCTGCCCTTCAATTGGCGCGGCTTCTACGATTTCGGCAGCAGCCTGATCGGGGATTGGGGGGTGCACATCCTGGGGCCCGCGAACTGGGCGCTCCAGTTGGATCCGAAATACCTGGTCAGCGTGGAGTGCTTCAAGAAGGATTCGCTGCCGCCGTTCACCTTCCCCGACGAACTGGCGATCCGGTATGAGTTCGCCGCGCGGCCGGGGATGCCGCCGGTGACGGTCAACTGGTATCACCAGGGAGGGGGGGACCCCTACACGCCGCCGGGGATGACGGTGGAAGAGGCGCGCAAGATTCCCGGCCGGGGCCCGCAGGTGGGCCCGGCGCCGAGACAGGGCGGGTTTGTGCCCGGGTCGGGCGGGGGGGTGCAAGCCGGAGGGCGAGCCGGCGCCGGGAGCGGCCGGCCGGTGGTCCAACGGAGCGGCTACAACTGCATCTTCGCCGGATCGAAGGGATACCTGGGCACCAGCGGGCGCGGCGAGGGCGTCGGCCTGCTGCCCGGTTCCCGCTGGGCGGAGTACAAACTGCCGGAACCCTACCTGCAACGATCGCCGGGGGCGAGCACGGGGTCCAACCATTCCGCCCATCTGCGCGATTGGGTGCGGGCATGCAAAGGGGGAGCGCCGGCCTGCTCCGAGTTCGCCATCGCCGCGCGGTATACCGAGTGGCTCGTGCTGGGCGCGGCGGCGGTGCACTACGAGGGCAAGCTGCTGTGGGACAACGCCAAGGGCGAGTTCCGCAACAACCGGGAGGCGACAAAGTGGATCAAGCCCGTCTATCGCAAGGGATGGGAAGCCAGGCTGTGAAGGAGACCGTATGAGGTTCACGCGACGCGATTTGGGGAGACTGGCCGCGGCGGCGCTGCCGGCGGCCGCGCAGGCTGCGAAGCCGAATTCGAAGTTCGGCGGCGTGATGATCGGCGCGATCACTTACAGTTTTCGTGCGCTGCCGGGAAGCGCCGAGGAGACGCTGAAGTACTGCGTGGAGTGCGGCATCAGCGGGGTGGAGCTGATGAGCAACGTGGCGGAGAGCTACGCGGGCGCGCCCCTGCCAACGGGGCGCGGGCTGGGCGGGCCTCCTCCGGGCGGCGGGCGGATGCAGATCACGCCGGAGATGCGCGAGGCCATGCGGAAGCGCGCCGAGGAGTTGTCCAAATGGCGGCTTTCGGCTCCGATGGACAAGTACAAGGCGTTCCGGAAGATGTATGAGAAGGCGGGAGTGAAGATCTACGCCTTCAAACTGCCGCCGACTCTGGCGATGCCGGACGGGGAGTACGAGTACATCTGGAACGTTGCCGAAACACTGGGCGCAGACCATATCACCATGGAACTGCCGACCGACGACAAGCTGCTCCAGCGGGTGGCCGAATACGCGCAGAAGCGCAAGCTGGCGATCGCGTTTCACACGCACGGGCAGGGAGGGTCGTCCGGGTTCGACAAGGTGCTGGCGGCTTCCAAGTACACCGCTCTCAACTTCGACGTGGGGCACTACTACGGGGTCAACGGGGAGTCGCCGGCGCCGCTGGTGGAGAAGTACCACGACCGGATCGCGAGCCTGCACCTGAAGGATCGCAAGGGGCCGACTCCGACGGCGGATGGCAAAGGCACAATTGGAGGCGCCAATGTGCCTTGGGGGCAGGGGGGGACTCCGCTGAAGGAGATCCTTCAACTGATGAAGGCGAACAAGTACAAGTTTCCTGCCAGCATCGAGTACGAGTACGCGACACCGGCGGGCTCCGACGTACTGGCCGAGGTCAAGAAGTGCGTTCAGTTCTGTCGGGACGCGCTGGCGTGAAGCCGGCCCGAAGGCCGGCTTGCAGGCCTGGAGGCCCGCGCCACGTGGGCTCACTTAGAACAGGATTTTCATGCCGAATTGGACCTGGCGCTGGTCGCCGCGGCTGCTGATCTTGCCTACCGTGGCGGTGGTGGAGATGTTCGATGCCGGGCCGCCCCAGTTGGGATGGTTGGGCATGTTGAAGAACTCCCCGCGGAACTGGAGCCGGAAGCGCTCGTAGAGGTTGAAGTCCTTCAGCAGGCTGGCGTCGATGACGATGTCGCCCGGGGTCCAGAGCATGTTGCGCGCGGCGTTGCCCCAGGTGAAGGGGGCGGGCACGTAGAAGGCCGCCGGGTTGAACCACTGGTCGAGCGTCCGTTCCGCCGGGTAGAGGTTTGCGCCCGCGACCACGCTGGGGCGGCCGCCGCGCCAGCCGGTCTGGGTGGCGGTGAAACTGGGCGAGAACGGGGTGCCGGTGCGCAGGT
>CAYOTD010000096.1:7813-10967 GCA_964406685.1 uncultured Solibacteraceae bacterium
CGGAGACCTGCCAGCCGCCGAGGGCGTGCTTCACCAGCGGGTGCGCGGCGGAGAGGTACTTTCTCCCCGCGCCGAAGGGCAGATCGTAGCTGCCGGCGAAGGTCCAGATGTGACGGCGGACCTGGTCGGAGTTGCCGCGGTCGGTGCGGGCGTCGTAGGGGTTCTGCGGGCCGCCGGTGACGGGCACGTCGTCGAGGGAGCGGTTCCAGGAGTACTCGATCTGGAAGCTCAGCCCGTTGGAGTAACGCTGGATGGCTTCGAGCTGCAACTGGTGCAGGATCGAGTTGCCGCCGCCGGCGAGCAGGAGGATATCGGACCAGGGCTGATAGGGCCGGTTGGGCTGGATCGCGCCGGAGATCTGCTCCCGGGAGAGGTTCACCGGGTAGTTGTACCAGGGCAGGTGCGTGCCGTGGTTGCCGACGTAGGAAGCCCGCAAGCCGAGGTTGGGGCGAAGTTCGCGTTCCAGGGTGAAGTTCCACTGGTAGCTGTCGCCGTTCCGGATGTCGCGTTGCACCGCGGTCAGGCTGGGGTTGGGGCTGATGGCGCCGCCGCCCGGGAAGGGGTTGGAGAGGGTGATCGTGGGCGTGGTTCCGGCGGCCGCTTCAAAGGACTCGGCCAGCAGAAAGGGGGGGTTGTTGAAGCCGCGCTGGCGCGGGCCGATGAAGACGGGCAGGAAGTTGTGGAAGACGCCGAAGCCGGCGCGCAGGACGGTCTTCGCATCGCCGAAGGGACGATAGGCCAGGCCGATGCGGGGTCCGAAGTTGTTCGTGTCGCCCTGCATGTCCTCGGAAGTGAAGCCGGCGTCCTTGGCCATGACGATCGGGTAGGCGCTCATCAGTCTCTGAATCGCCTGCGAGGGCAGGGTGTCGCTGTGGATGACCAGGCGGCCGGTGGCGAAGTCGAAATTCGAGATGGTGTTATTGCGCTCGTACCAAGGCTTCTGGTACATGTAGCGCACGCCGATGCTCAGGCTGAGCCGGGAGGAGACGCGCCAGTCGTCCTGAAGGAAGAAGCTGTAGCGGGGGCCGAGGAACAGCAGGTTGGGGCTGGTGGTGGAACGGTACGCCGCGGCGGGATAGCCGAGCAGGTAATCCGCGAACTGGTGCGCCGGCTGCGCGCCGACGCCGCCCGAGGTGTAGCGGCCGGTGAAGTTGAACCGGCCAAGGCCGGCGTTGTTCGCCAGGTTGGAGCCCATGCCCGCCACCGCCGGGGGCGATAGCACCTTGTGGAGGGCGACGTCGATACCGGCCTTGATGGTGTGGCTGCCGCGGATCATGGTCACGTTGTCGATGAACTGGGGAGTCAGCTCCGAGCCGGGGTCCGAGCCGCCGTAGTCGCCGATGGAGACGTGATTGGTGATGTTGATGTTCGGCAGCCCGCCGTAGGAGACGGGGTAGAGGTCCGGGAAGATCGAGCGGGGGTCGAAGTTGCGGTTCATGCCCTGACGGGTGGAGGCGTGGCGGAAGTAGACGAAGCGGAACTCGTTCAGCGTGCGGGGCGAAACGGTGTGGTTCCAGGTGAGGTTCGCACTCTGGGTGCTGTAGCCGCCGTTGTCCCAGTTGCCGTAGCCGTTGGGGTAGCCGACCGCCACGAAATAGGGATAGCCCTTGGAGTAGTTCAAATTGACCCAGATGCTGTCCCGCTCGGAGAAGCGGTGGTCGATGCGGACGCCGTAGCGGTTGATGTCGCTGATGTTGCCGACGGCCCAGCGGTAGTTCTGGAGCGTCCCCGCCGGACCGGTTCCGGCCTGGTTGGGCAGCGGCACGTAGGCGATCAGGGTTTTGGCTTTTGCATCGATGCGGGTTGACGGGACCTGGTTGTTGGGAAACGGCGTCAGGGGCGAGGTCAGCGGGTCGAGGATGGAGGGCAAACCGCTGAAGTCGCCGTTGCGCATGGCCTGGGTGGCCACGCTGGTCAGGTAGTTGGGCTGGGTGCGTTCGCGGAGGCCTTCGTAGCTGGTGAAGAAGAAGGTCTTGTTCTTCCCGTTGTAGAGGCGGGGGATGACGACCGGTCCGCCCAGGGTGTAGCCGAACTCGTTGCGGTTGTAGGCCGGCTTGTCGGCGGGGGCGTGATTGAAGTAGGTGCGCGCGCCGTAGGCGACGTTGCGATTAAACCACAGGACAGACCCGTGCAGGTCGTTGTTGCCGGACTTGGAGACCACGGTCACGGCCACCGACCCTTCGTACTCGGCCTTCTGGTTGTTGGAGTCCATCTTGAACTCCTGGATGGCGTCGACCGAGGGGAGGGTGGAGAGGCCGTTGCGGTAGGAGTAGGCGCCGCCGCCGTTGCCGGTGTCGTTGAACATGGCGCCGTCGACGGTGAACTGGATGCCGCCCCAGTAGGCGCTGCCGGCCACGCGCGGGTTGGAGGCGCTGTCGCTGGTGACGCCGGCCGAGATGCGGATGAGGCGGTCCAGCGTGCGGCCGTTCAGCGGGATGGTCGAGATGACGTTGGCCTCGAGGATGTTGCCGACGGTGGCGTTTTCGGAGTTGACCACGGGCGCGGAGGCCTGCACCTCGACGGCTTGCTGGACCATGCCGGGTTCGAGCGCGACGTCGACGCGGGCCGAGCGGTTGGCCAGCAGGCGCACGCCGCGGGTGAGACTGGGCTTGAAGCCCTGCACTTCGGCCCGAACCGAGTACGTGCCGGGAGGCAGGTTGGCCACGACGTATTCGCCCGTGGCGGAGCTGGCTGCCTTGAATTCGATGTTGGTTCCTTCGTTGGTCACCGATACGGCGGCGCCACTGACAACCGCGCCCGACGAATCGGTGACGGTGCCCAAGATGGCGCCGGTGACGTTCTGGCCGGGCATCGGCGATGCCGCCACCAGGATCGCCAGCAGACAGACGAACAGCTTGCAGAAATGCGTTGGTGTCACAGTTCCCCTTCCCTTCATCCGAAGCATCCGCCACGCGAAGGCGCGGCGCCCTATCTCGGATTCAAGATAGCAGAAAGGGAGGTGTCAAGGGAACCGGGCGGCGCCGCGCCGAAGCGCGGCGGCAGGCTGAAAGCCTGACCCCACCTGGAGGTGCGCTTATCGCCGCGGGATCAGGGGGAGGACGATATGCGAGGGATGCGAGGCGTCGTGGTAGCTGGGGTTGGTGGCGATGGCCAGGCGGCGGTGGGCGTTGAGCGGCTCGCCGGTGGTGGGGTT
>CAYOTD010000097.1:0-7107 GCA_964406685.1 uncultured Solibacteraceae bacterium
TAAAGGAACACGGCGGCAAAGGCCAGCTTGCCGATCGCGCCAAGTAAGGCAATATCGCGGTTACGATACAGATCCCGCGAAACCAGGTAGTAACCCAGGCCGAAGACCATAAACAGGGCGATCCAGGAATGATAGTAAGCCGGCGGCGAGGGTGGCGTGAGGCCGGCCGTAGAGAAGATCCAACCGGTTGCGAAAACGATGAACGCGCCGCCCAGCAGGTTCCACAGCGCGCCCACCAGAAAGATCCGCTTGAAGGTTGTTTCCGTCATGGCTCAGATGTGCACGTATTCGCCGTACCCGCGGCCGCGGAGCGTGTTGCCCCGGTACGTGCCCTCATAAGTGAACGGGTAGTACGTCATGTTGGAGGCTACCGGCGGGGGAGGGAACTCGCGCGTCCCCACGTACTCCAGCACGCCCTTGGCGGTGGTGGCGCGCACGCGCCAGCGGCGGTAGAACTCCACCGGTGGACGTTGCGTGCCATACGCCGCGACCCGATCCGGTTCGTCCAGATAGAGGATCTCAACCCCGTCGATCGGGATGTAGCCGCCATCGAGGAAGAACCCGCCCCGGTCCCGCACCGGAATGCCGAAAGCGCGGGCGTGCATGAACCCTCCGCGCTCGCCGGTCTCGCCGAGGAACGTCTCGTAGTGGTAGCGGATCGGCCGGAACGACGGCGCCAGGTAGTTCGCCAGCCGCACCGGCAGGAAGAGCCGGTCCGCGCTGAACCACTTGCGCGCGAAACCGTGCTCCAGGGCCCCGGCCCCGCGGATCTCGTAAGTCTTCTCACCGGACGCCACCTTGTGCGGGTCGGGCTTGGACGCGCCCGCGCGCAGTGCGATCGTGCCTTGAAAACTCCCCAGCACCGAGAAGTAAGTGAACAGGCCGGGTGCGTCGGCCCACCAGACAACCTTCTCGGCCTTGAATCCGAGGTCGGCCGCGATGTCGCCCTCCGGGTTAAGGCACCGCACCCGGTAGTTCGGCCACGAACCCTGAACGCGCCCGTATTCTTCGAACTCCTCGTCGTTGCGCGGGCGGCGGCCGGTGACGGAGACGTCCAGCTCGTCCGGGTTCATGCGCAGCGACCAGCGGCGCGGCAGGTAGTGCTGCGAAAGATTGCTCCGCCGCTCTTCTCCCGAGGGCGTCGCCACGAGGGACGGCGCCAATGACAGAACCTCGACCGCGTCAAAGGTGGAAAGCCGGAACTGAAGCCGTTCGTAGTTGTCGACGCCGTCCAACCCGTACAAACCCGTCATCAGGCTGGCGCGAAGCATTCGGACCGGGACCCCGTTGTTCTCCGGAAGAACAAAGAAGTACCACCCGTCCCACCCGGGCCAACGGGAAATGAGGTCGAGATCGCCGCTCGGCTTGCGAACGAAATAGCGAGGCAGATCGTAGCCCGGCGGAATCCCGTCCGTTGAGTTGCGCGTGGCCCGGTCCCATACCGTGTAGATCCACGCCCCGTTGAATCGAAGCAGCAGGAGCGCGGCGGCCAGCAGGCCGGCCACTACAGCCAGAATCCAGATCATGGTCAGCGCGCCGCCGCCGCACGGGCGTCCAGGTGGCGGCCCTCCGCGCGCAAACGGAAGGCGAAAAGAGCCAGCGCGCCCGCCCAGACGACGACGGTGAAGACCAGCATGAACAGGAAGGTCCGGTCCTGGTAGAACCACGGCGCGTTCCCGACAACCCAGTCGCTGTAAGTGCCGAGCTTGAAGGTCCTATCCACCTGCGCCAGTATCCAGATCGCCGAATATGCCAGAATACCCAGGTAGACGGCGCGGTTCGCCCACAACTTCCCGGCGCGCACCAGCCGGTTCCCCAGCAGGAATCCCAGGTTCGCCGCCGCGAAGAACACCACCAGGAAGACCGGCATGTAATACGGGTAGGCGTCCACGGTGTCGGCTTCCCACCACATGTGCGTGGTCTCCCATCCGAAGTAATTCATCAGAAAGTAGACGGGAATCCAACTGAAGAAAAAGATCTGGAAGATGTTATTGGCCGCGAAGGTCCGGAAGTAATACTCCGCCCGGCCAATCTGAAGCTGTTTGTGCGCGGCGTCCGCGAACAGACTGCCGATCCCCAGCGCGATGGGCACGTCGATCTGAACCATGACACATCCCCCCCTCCGCCGCCGCTCTCACATCCCCAGTGAGCGGTTCACGGTAGAAACATTATCTCTCAGATCGTGCGGAAGTCAACGCGATCGTTTCATCGCGGGGAGTCTCAGATCATCCCCAGCGGCACGTCGTGTTTCGGCGCCGGGAAGGCGCGGTCAATGGCCGCGGCGCTCTCCGGCGCCATCTCCCACCCCGCGCCGCCGGCGTTTTCGCGCGTGTGCTCCACGCGCGAGGACTTCGGGATCAGGAACACGTGGGGATGCCGCGCCAGGAAGTGGAGCGCCGCCTGCCGAGCGGTCCGGCCCTGGAGCGCGCCGGCCGCTTCCAGCGCCCGCCCGCCCTTGGAATCCGGCCGCGGAAACCCGCCGTGGCCGAACGGGCTGTAGCCTACCACCGCGATCTCCTCGCGCCGGCAATACTCCAGCAGACGGCGCTCGATGCCGCGGTCGCCCAGGTGATAGAGCACCTGATCGCAGGCCAGCCGGTGCCGCTGGAGCGCCCGCTGGGCCTCCTCCACTTCCGGCGTGTCGAAGTTGCTCACGCCCAGGTAGCGGATCGTGCCCGCATCGGCCAGTTCTTCCATCGCGCGCATGGTCTCGGACAGGGGGTAGTGGCTCCGCCAGTGCAGCAGGTAGAGATCCAGGTAATCGGTGTTCAACCGCCGCAGGCTCTGCCGGCAGGCGCGCAGCGTGCCCCGGTAGGAGGCGTTGGACGGCAGCACCTTGCCCACCAGGAACACGCGCTCCCGGCAATCCCGGATGGCGTCGGCCGCCAGTTCCTCGGCTCTCCCGTTGCCGTACATCTCGGCCGTGTCGATGTGGGCCATCCCCAGTTCGATGCCGGCCCGCAACGCCTCCACCGCCCTTCGCTCCGCCTGCTGGTCTCCTTCGATCATCCAGGTGCCCTGGCCGATCACCGGGACCTGGACGTCGGTCCATCCGAACCGGCGTGTGATCATCGCAAGGGCATTTTCACACGAATGCCACCCTGGTGTGCGATAAGGGTTCTTATGCCCTGGATTTCGCAACCCTCCCTGACTCGGCGCGGCTTTCTGGGTTCTGCCATCGCGACCGTCGCGGCCCGCGGCGCCGCACGTGAGACGCGCTGGGCCATGCTCTCCGACATCCATGTACCCACCGACCCTGAGAACGTCTACCGCGGTTTCAGGCCGCTGGACAACATAAAGGCCGTTCTTCCCCAGGTGCTGAAGGCCGCTCCCGAAGGCGCCCTGGTCGCGGGCGACCTGGCGCGGCTGCAAGGCCTGGGGAGCGACTACGAAGTGTTGAGCGGCCTGCTGGCGCCGCTGACCGCCAGGATGCCCGTCGCCCTCTCGCTCGGCAACCACGACGACCGCAAGAGCTTCCTGGCGGCCTTCAACGGTCTGCTGAAAGAACGTCGCCAGGCGGTGGCGGGCAGGCAGATCCTGGTGATCGAGACCGGGCCGGTGCGGCTGATCATCCTGGATTCGAATATCCAGACCACCTACGTCGCCGGTCTCCTCGGCAAGGCGCAGCGCACGTGGCTGGAAAACTACCTGGCCCAGGCCGATTCCACCCCCACGCTGCTCGTTTTCCACCACCCGCCCGATGACGCCGACGGCAATCTGCACGACTCGGACCGGCTGATGAAGATCGTCGCCCCGCGCCGCCAGGTGAAAGCGCTTCTCTACGGGCACTCGCACGCCTACCGCTACGCCGTCGAACAGGACATCCACTTGATCAACCTGCCGTCCACCGCCTACAACTTCAACGACGGCGAACCGGTGGGCTGGGTAGAGGCGAACCTCACCGCGGCGGGCGGCGAGTTCACCCTCCGCGCCCTCGCCGGCAACAAGGAGCAGGACGGCAAGACAATCCGCCTCCGCTGGCGCGCGTAGGCGCGGCTACAGCAGCCGGTTCACGATCTGGTGGGCGGCGAACGCCCCCAACCAGGCCAGCACGCCCATGTAGGCGAACTGCACCGCCGGCCACTTCCAGCCCCCCGTCTCGCGGCGCACCACCGCGATGGTGGACATGCACTGCATGGCGAAGGCGAAAAAGACCAGCAGGGCCACGGCCCCGGCGGGCGTCAGGTCGCGCCGCAGCGCCCTGCACAGGCCTTCGGATTCCGACTCCCCCTCGATGCCGTAGATGGTGCCGAGTGTGCCGACGATGACCTCCCGCGCCGCCAGCGACGAGATCAGCCCGATGCCGATCTTCCAGTTGAACCCCAGCGGCTGGATCAGCGGCTCCACCGTGCGTCCGGCCGCCCCGGCGAGACTGTCCTCGATCTTCGGAACCGCGCCATCCCGCAACGGCAGATGGGCCAGCGCCCACAGAACGACGGCGACGGCCAGAATCACCGTTCCGGCGCGGCGCAGGAAGATCTTCGAGCGGTCCACCAGCCGCAGGCCGAGGGAGGCCAGCGTGGGCCGCCGGTACGGCGGCATCTCGAGCACGAACGCCGACGGATCGCTTTTCAGCACCGAGGATTTCAGCACTCGCGCCGTGGCGAACGCCGCCAGAAACCCCAACAGATAGAGGCCAAGCAACGCCGCCGCGCGGGAGCCGAGAAACGGCCCCACCACCGGCTGCTCCGGCAGGAACGCCGCGATCACCAGCGTATAGACCGGCAGGCGCGCCGAGCAGGTCATGAACGGGGCGATGAGAATCGTCGCGATGCGGTCCCGCTTGTTCTCGATGGTGCGTGTCGCCATGATGGCCGGCACCGCGCAGGCGTATGCGGACAGCAGCGGGATGAAGGATTTCCCCTGCAACCCCACGCGCGCCATGGTGCGGTCGGCGATCACCGCCGCCCGCGCCAGATACCCGGAATCCTCCAGAATGCCGATGAACAGGAACAGCAGCAGGATCTGCGGCAGGAAAACCAATACCGACCCGACTCCGCTCCACACGCCGTCCAGAAGCAGCGACTTCCACAGGCCATCCGGCAGGCGCGCGCCGAGCCAGCTTCCGGAAGCGACGATCAGTAGCTCCACGCCCTCCATCAGCGGCCGCGCCCCCGAGAAGATCGTTTGAAACACCCCCACCACCACCGCCAGGAAGACCAGGGGTCCGGCCACCGGGTGCAGGAACACGCCGTCCAGGCGCCGGGTCCACAGCGGCGGAGCGGGCGGCTGATAGCCGGCGCGGCGGCCCACCCGCGTCGCCCACTGCCGGCACCGCGGCACGTCCTGCAACACCGGCAACTCCAGCGGCGCGGGCACCGCCACCGTTCCCAGCAGAAACTCGGTCACCGTCTCGATCCCTTCGCCCTTGGCCGCGCTGATCAACACCACCGGAGCGCCCAGTTGCCGGGCCAGCGCCGCCGTGTCCACGTCGCCGCCCCGGGCTCGGAGGTCATCCGCCATGTTCAACACCACCAGCGCCGGCAACCTCATGCTCAGAATCGGCGCGGCCAGCACCAGGTGGCGCCCGAGGTTGGTCGAATCGAGAATCAGCAGCACGGCGTCGGGCCGCCCGACCCCCGGCATCGCGCCCGCCAGCACGTCGTACGCCACCCGCTCGTCCTCGGAACGCGGTTGAAGACTGTAGACCCCGGGCAGGTCAACCAGCTCGACTTCCCGGTCCTCGGCCAGCCGGGCCGTCCCGACGTGGTGCTCCACCGTGACACCGGGGAAGTTGGCGACCTTCTGCCGCAGACCTGTTAATCGATTGAAAAGGGTGGTCTTACCTGAGTTCGGCGGGCCGACAAGGGCGACTGTCTTGGGCACGCCCAGCCGATGGCCCGTCGCCGGCTGGGGAGCGCCGGACGAAGCAGGGCATCCGCTGCTATCACTCATTTCCGGTTGTCGGCGGAGGGAACGGGATGAACGTGCAGCCGCGCCGCAGTCTGGCGGCGCAACGCCACTTCACTGCCGTCCACTCGAAAAACGCGGGGGTCGCCCGAGGGCGCGCACCGCGCCGCAGTGACCACGTGACCCGGCAGAAAACCGAGTTCCATCAGCCGGCGGGCGAAATCCTCCGGCAGATCGATGCGATCCAGCACAGCCTGCTCGCCCCGGTTCAACTCCACCAGCGTCATCGTCCCCGTCCGTTTCTGAGCCTCCGGATCCACCGTGGCGCTGTTGACAGTGAGTTGCATCTTATTTCCTAGTATGGGATTCCTGTGTCCTTTTGTCAATCCGTGAAAAACCGAATACGGATCCCTTGTCGGCGGCCGGCGAACCCGCCGGAGTGGAGTCAGATACAAGCAGCTTGCATTTGCCCCGGGTGGATGGCCGCCGGCCCGGCCGGCGTGCTACAATCGCCGCGTGCCGGGTTCGGAAGCCGAACGAAGCTACTCGCGGGAGCATGTCCGCCGGGCGTTCAAGCTCTCGCGGCGCCAACTGGCAAGTTGGGCGAGACAGGGTCTGGTGCCGGATGGCGCTGTCTACGGCTTCTCCGATCTGGTGGCCCTTCAATCCCTTGTCCGCCTGCACGAGCGCAAGGTGCCGGCCGCCCGCATCCGCCAGGTGATCCGCAGTCTGCGCTCCCGCCTGGGCGAAAACGCCGACCCGCTCCGCGACCTGAAGATCTTCGTCGATGGGCGCCGCATCACGGTACAGATCGAGGACCAGCGCATGGAGCCGGTTTCCGGCCAACTTCTCCTCGACTTCAACCAGGGCGAGATCAGCCGCCTGCTGGCCTTCCCCGGCGGCGCCAAGGCGCGACCCGACCACCTCGCCGCCGAGAAGCGGCGCGTGGAGGCCGAACACTGGTTCGAGCAGGGCCTGGAGCTGGAGCGCGGCGGCGCCGCCCCCGAACGGGTCGTCGAGGCCTACGTCCGCGCCATCGAACTGGACCCGAACACCGCAGGCGCACACGTCAACTTGGGCACCGTCTACTTCAACGCCGGGCAATGGGACAAGGCCGAGCAATGCTACCGGAAAGCCCTCGAAGTCGACGCCGAGTACGCCCTGGCGCACTTCAACCTCGGCAACCTCGCCGATGAGCGCAACGACCGCGCCAAGGCCCTGTTCCACTACCGCGCCGCGCTGAAGATCAACCCCGGT
>CAYOTD010000097.1:7117-10961 GCA_964406685.1 uncultured Solibacteraceae bacterium
CGACGCCCACTACAACATCGCCCTGCTCTACCAGACCTCCGGCGAAGTGATGAGCGCCATCCGCCACTGGCAGGCCTACCTCAAGATCGACCCAACCAGCACCTGGGCCGTAATCGCCCGCCGCGAACTGGACAAACTACGCCGCGCCCTGGTGCGGTCCTCCTGAAGGCGCACCGGGCGGTTGTCGTATCCTGAAAGATCGGGAGACACTCGTTGAGCCGCATTTCTCTTGCTTTCCGCAGTTTCTGGGGGATACTTACCGGCGGGGCGCTGCCGGCGGATGTAGCCTCCGCCCTCGGGCTGGCCGCCAAACCCAAGGCAGCGCCGAAGCCCGCCGCGCCCTCCCGTCAGGCGACCCCGGCCGACGGCGCGCTCCAGTTACTCGGCATCCTCCAGGCCGACGCACGCCTGATTGACTTCCTGATGGAGGACATCTCGGCCTACGCCGACGACCAGGTCGGCGCGGCCGTCCGCGACCTGCACGAAAAGTGCCGGCAGGCCCTCGACCGGCACCTCAAGCTGGCTCCGGTGATCGACGCCGTGGAAGGCACCCCGACCCGGCTCGACCTGGCCGGCCCTCACGCCCAGGCCCCCGGCGCGGTCCGCTTCCTGGGCAAGGTCCCCCCCGAGGGCAAGGCCTCGGGAGGCACCCTGCGCCACAAGGGCTGGCGCGCGGAAAACGTCCAACTGCCGCCCCTCGGCTCCCGGCAGGACACCAGCCTGCTCGCCCCGGCCGAGATCGAGGTGGAATAGCCCGCCTTGGAACCGAAGCACTTCATCGGCATCGACCTGGGCACGACCAACTCCGCCCTGGCCTACATCGACCCCCGCGAGGCCGGCGATACCGATTTCCCGCCCATCCACACGCTCTCCGTTCCGCAGACCGTCGCCCCCGGCCGGGTGGAAGAGTTGCGCACGTTGCCGTCGTTCCTCTTCCTGGGCGACCAGACCTTCGTGGGCGCCTTTGCGCGCGAGCAGGGCGCGCTGGTGCCCACGCGCTCGGTGCATTCGGCCAAAAGCTGGCTGTCGAACCCGGACGTCGACCGCACGGCCAAGATCCTCCCCTGGGACGCCCCGGAGAGCGGCCGCGTGCTGTCCCCCGTGGACGTCTCGGCGCGCGTCGTGGCCCACCTGGGCGAGGCGTGGAGCCGCCTGAACCTGGGCCCGCTCGCCGCGCAGGAGGTCGTCCTCACCGTGCCGGCGTCCTTCGACGAGGAGGCGCGGGAGCTGACGGTGCAGGCCGCCCGCCAGGCCGGCGTCGAACAGCTCACGCTGCTGGAAGAGCCCGCCGCCGCGTTCTATTCCTGGATCGCCAATCACCTCGACCAGTCGCGCAAGGACCTGTTCGACGGCCAGACCGTGCTGGTGTGCGATGTCGGCGGCGGCACCAGCGACTTCACTCTCATCCGGGTCGAACGCCAGGGCGACCGCGTCGATTTCACCCGCACGGCCGTCGGCCGCCACCTGCTGCTAGGCGGCGACAACCTCGACCTGACCCTCGCCTGGCTGGTCGAGAACAAGCTCGGCAAGTCGCTCTCCGTCCGCCAGCGCAGCGCCCTGCGCCGCCAGTGCGCCGCCGCCAAGGAAAAACTCCTCGCCGACCCGGCCCGCAAGAGCGTCGAAATCACCGTGCTGGGCGCCGGCTCCTCTCTCATCGGCGGAACGCTGCGCACCGAGATCCTGCGCGAAGAAGCTCTCGAACTCGCCATGGAAGGCTTTTTGCCCTTCTGCGGCGTGGCCGACCGCCCGCAGGAAGAAGACCGCAGTCTCTTCCAGGAAGTCGGCCTGCCCTACGTCTCCGACCCGGCTGTTACGCGCCACCTGGCGGCGTTTCTGGCCGGCGCCGGGGCGCGGCCCGACGCCATCCTGTTCAACGGCGGCTTCTTCATCCCGGAGATTCTGCGCGAGCGCGTGGTCGACGTCGCCGCCCAGTGGCTCGGACGCCGCCCGGCGGTGTTCGACAACCACGATCTGGATCTCGCCGTGGCCGTCGGGGCGGCCTACTACTCCTACGTCCGCGCCACCGGCGCGGGCCTCCGGGTGCGCGGCGGGCTGCCGCGCACGTACTTCATCGGCATCGGCTCGGCGGAAAAGGCCGTCCGCGCGGTCTGCCTGGTTCCCCGGGGCACCGAAGAAGGCCAGGCGGTCGAAGTCGACCTTCCGGATCTGAGCCTGGTCGCCAACCGCGCCGTCTCCTTCCGCCTCTACAGTTCGCTGAACCGCACCGGGGATCGCCTGGGCGGCGTCGTCGGGTTTCCGCCCGGCGATGAAGACCTGCACGCCCACGCTCCCCTGAACGCCGTCATCCGGTTCGGCAAGCCGGGCGGGGAGCAGAGGGTGCCGGTCAAGCTCGGCGCGCGGCTGACCGAGGTGGGAACGCTCGAGATCTGGTGCGAATCCAAGGTCAGCGAGCACCGCTGGCGGCTCGAGTTCGAGCTTCGCAAGCAGGCTCAGGAAGGCGCGCCCGCCCCCCGCGCCGCCACCGTGGTGAGCGAAGAAGCCCTCCTCCGCGCCGAAGCGCTCATCCGGGACGTCTTCTCCGGCGCGCCGGACGCCGCCACCCCGGAAGAACTGCCCGGCAAGCTGGAACAAACCCTCGCCCTCGGCCGCGCCGCCTGGCCGCTGAACGCCATCCGCCGCCTGGCCGACCTGCTCCTGGAACTCGCCGACGGACGCCGCCGCTCGCCGGCGCTCGAGATCCGCTGGCTGAACCTGTGCGGGCTGTGCCTGAGGCCCGGCTTCGGCTACCCCGGTGACGACTTCCGGATCGAGCGGGCGCGCCGCGCCCTCGCCTCGGGTCTGGCGTTCGCCAACCAGGTGCAGAACGAGATCGAGGGATGGATCTTCTGGGGGCGCGTGGCTGGCGGACTGAATCGCGGGCAGCAGGCCGAGCTGTTCCAGCGCCTCGGGCCGACGCTGCTGGCGCGCGGCAAGCCGCCCCGGCTTAACTCCAGTCTTCTCAGAGAGATGTGGCGGGCCGCCGCAAGCCTGGAACTCCTCCCGCTGCAATCCAAGACCGAGTTGGGCGAGGCGCTGCTCGACCGTGCCCGAAAAGGAGACGCCCGCGAGAGCGAATACTGGTGCCTGGCGCGGCTGGGCGCGCGCGATCTGTTCTACGGCCCCATCAACCAGGTGCTCCCGCCGGCCACCGCCGCGCGTTGGACCGAGGCACTGCTCGCCCTGAAACCGCCCCCATCGGCCGCCCTCGAGGCGGTTGTGTCGATGGCGCGGCGCACGGGCCAAGTGGGCCGGGATCTGTCGGGAGCCTCCTTGGCGTTGATTCGAAAGCGCTTAGAAGAGTCCCCGAACGCCGAGCGGCTGCTGGCCTCCCTCGACGGCGGCGGCGAACGGGACTTGGCTTCCCTGGGCCGGGTCTTCGGCGAGGAACTGCCCTCGGGCCTGGTCTTCACTGCAAAATAGAAGAGCGGGCGCCCGTGGCCGCCCGCTCTCGTTTTCGGAGGAACGTTGTTGTCTCTGCTGTCTTGACTGTCTTATCGGCCGCCCAAGAGCGGCTTTAGACTTTTTTTTAGGGCAGCGGCAGCTTGACCGCCCGCCCGGTCTTGACCGACATCTTGGCGGCCTCGATGATCTCCGCCACCTGAACGTTGATATCCAGCGCGGTCAGGCCCTCGATGGGACTGCCGGTCTTGATCGAGTGGGTCATACAGGCGATCGGCTCGGCCCGCTCGGGCGGCAGTGGAGCGAGCGGAACCTCGGCCGGCGCGCCGCGCCCCTTGCGGACCTCCACCTTGCCGTTGGCCATGTAAACGCTGCCGCCCAGACCAAAGACCTCCAGGTCCTGGAAGCCGCGCGGCAGGTCCCAGCTCCCTTCGAGCAGCGCCAC
>CAYOTD010000098.1:0-232 GCA_964406685.1 uncultured Solibacteraceae bacterium
GTTCTCATGACGGCCTCCTGGAAGAAGGAGCGTTCTTCTTCTGCTCCTTCTCGCGTTCTTTCTGGCGGTCGAGCAGGACCTTCTTACGGGCCTCCCGCTCGGCGCGTCCACTTAGGTCGCGGTCGCGGTCGAAGTAGACCTGACCGTCGAGGAAGACCTTCTGCACGCGCGCGAAGCTGGACAGCGGATGCTTGTCGTAGATCACCAGGTCGGCGTCCTTGCCGGGCTCGAT
>CAYOTD010000098.1:242-10949 GCA_964406685.1 uncultured Solibacteraceae bacterium
CGATCGAGCCGACGCGGTTGTCGATGCGAAGCTGCCGCGCGGGGTTGATGGTGATGAGGGCCAGCGCCTCGGTTTCGTCCAGGCCGCCGTACTTCATGGTCTTGGCGGCCTCGGTGTTCAGGCGCGTCATCAAGGCTGCGGTGGTGTCGTCGGAGTTGAGCGAGGTGAGCACGCCCCTGCGCGTCAACATGGCGGCGTTATACGGGATGGCGTCGATGACTTCCATTTTGTACGCCCACCAGTCGCTGAAAGTGGACACTCCGGCGCCGTGCGCGGCGATCTCCCGGGCGACCTTGTAGCCTTCCAGGCCATGCTCGAAGGAGTGGACCTTGAAACCCAACTCTTCGGCCAGCCGCAGCATCATGAGGATCTCGTCGGCGCGGTAGGCGTGCACGTGGGTCAGCCGCTTGCCTTCCAGCACTTCGACGATTGGTTCCAGGCGCAGGTCGCGGCGCGGCGGCGTGGCCGAGGCGCCCTGTTTGCGTTTGGTTTCGTAGTCGCGCCACTCCTGCTGATACCGCTTGGCCTCGACGAATCCCTGGCGGATGACGTCCTCGACTCCCATGCGGGTGGCGGGGTAGCGGGGTGTTCCGCGGAGGGGCGACGCCTGCGCGCCGGCGCGCTTGGGGTTCTCGCCCAGGGCGAACTTCAGCCCCGGCAGGGCACCCTGGAACAGCAACCCGCGGACATCCTTCCCCCAGCGGGTCTTCACCACAACGGAGGTCCCGCCGATGGCGTTGGCGCTGCCGTGCAGGATGTGGGCCGTGGTGACGCCGCCAGCCAGAGCGCGGTAGATCGAAACGTCGTCCGGGTTCAGGATGTCCTCCACGCGGGCGATGGAGGAAATCGAAACCGAAGCCTCGTTGGTGCCCTCCATGGCAATGTGGGTGTGGGAATCGATGATGCCGGGCATCAGGTACTGCCCGCCGGCGTCGATGATCTGCGCGCCGGGGGGCACCAGCACCTTCTCACCCACTTCAGCGATCTTGCCGTCGCGGATCAGCACCGATCCCTGGAAACTGCCCCTGGTGACGGTCAGCACCCTGGCGTTCTGGATCACCACCGGGTCGGCGGCCGCGAGGGCGGCGGCGCCCATCAGAAACAGGAGAGGAGTCTTCATCGGGCTGCCTCCTCGCCGGGCGTCTCCGGCGCCGGCTCGTACTTTACTCCGTCGATCAGGACGAACTTCACCTGCGTCTTCTCCTGGAGCAGGTCGCCGTTGGTGACCAGCAGGTTGGCGATCTTGCCGGGCTCGATGGAGCCCATCTGCGCGGCGACTCCGTAGATCTCGGCCGCCGACAGGGTCAGGGCGCGCACGGCATCGTCCTGACTCAGGCCCGCCTCCACCGCCTTTCTCGCCGCCCGCAGGGCTTCCCGCGGCCGTTCGATCCTGTCGGTGTAAAAGGCGAACTTCACTCCGGCCTTGGCGAGGGCGGCGGGTGTGGAAGGGGCCTTCTCGCGCAACTCCAGCACCCGCAACGCCTCGGGAGTGTCCGGGTCGGCTTCCCGCGGTCTTTCGGGCCACTTGAGGCTGACGAGCACGGGCGTGCCGGTCGTCTTCAGCAGTTCCGCACAAGCGAACGCCTCGTGCGCGCCGTAGAGCACCGCCGGTCTGTCGAGATCCGCCGCCAGGCGCAGGGCGCGGTCGATCTCCACGGCGCGTACCGCCGGCAGCAGTACCCGCGGCGATTCGAGCCATCCTTCCGAAGCCCGGTCGTACTCCGGCCGGCGCGTGCCCGAGGGCTGGCGCTCGTAGCGCGCCTTGGCCTCCCGGTAGTAGCCGGCATCGACGCTCATCTGGCGGATGTAGCCCAGCACGCCCATCAGCGAGCCAGGGAAGCCGCCGGTGAAACCGCCGGCTGCGAAGGCCAGGTATTGTCCCACCGGCGAGGCCACCACCATCTGCGACGCCTTCTCGCCCGCCAGGTTGATCACCGCCCCTTCCCCGGCGAAGATTCCGGCCATGGGGAAGGTGACGGCGGTGGTGAATCCGGCCGAGCGGGCCGCTTCGAGCTTCCGGTCGGTGGGCCGCACCAGATCGGCGGCGCGCTGCCAGCTCGTGTTCGCGGGGCGGTCTCCGGGACCTCGCGCGGGAGGTGCGACCGCGGGATCGACCGCCGGCGTCTGGGCGGCGGCGCGCGGCGTGGCCGTGGTCGCGGCGGGAGCGGCGTCGGGGATTCCCCAATTCGACAGCGCATCGATCAGGCCAGGGTAGACCGTCAGCCCCTCGCCCTCGATGATCCAGGCGTCCTTGGGTATGTCGACGGAGGCGCCTACCGCGGCGATGAGCCCGTCTCTGACCAGCACCGTGCCCTTGTTCAGGACCGGGCCGCCGACCGTCACCACGCGAGCGTTGCGGATAGCCAGCGGCGGCGGATCGGCGCCGGCCGCCGGCAACAGCAAAGACAGCAGGATCAGTGCGTATCTCATGGGTGTAATCGCTTATTATAGCCGCCCCGCGTGATAGCATTCCTTCATGTTCCTGCGTCTTCTTGTTGCGGTATCGCTTGTGATGTCCGCGCGGGCGGCGGACTACCTGCTTGTGAGTCAGGCCGAAATCGACGCCGCAAAAGGGAAAGCCGGACGCCACGCGTGGGCGCGCGAGGCGCTTGGCGGCTTGGTTGCCGGAGCCGAACGCGCCCTGAGCCGGGAGATTGAGATTCCTTCCCGCGGGGGCCAGTGGCCCCACTGGTATAGCTGCTCGAAGGACGGCGCGCGGCTGGTGACCGACTCGCCCACTCGCCACCGCTGCCCCCTCTGCAATACCGTCTACACGGGAGAGCCCTACGATTCGGTGGTCCTGTACGGCGTGCATTCCCGCAACGCGCAGGCCGCGCGCGACCTCGGCCTGGCGTTTCGCTTCACCGGACGAAAGGAGTTCGCCGGGCGCGCCGCCCGGATTCTGACCGGCTACGCGGACCGCTACCGCTCCTACCCCCGGCACAATACACGCGGTGAAGACAAAGTGGGCGGCGGCAAGATGTCGGCGCAGACGCTGGATGAGAGCGTCTGGCTGATCCCCATGGCCTGGAGCTACGCCCTGATACGGGACACGCTCGGCGCCGCCGAGCGTGCGCACATCGAGAACGACCTGTTTCTGCCGGCCGCCGAAGTGATCCGCGAGCACCGCATGGGCATCCACAACATTCAGTGCTGGAAGAACAGCGCGGTGGGAGTAGCCGGAATCGTGACCGGGCGCAAGGATCTCTTGACGGAAGCCATCGACGACCCCGACCGCGGCTTCCGCGCGCAGATCGCCAAAGGCGTCACCGACGACGGCCTGTGGTGGGAAGGCTCGGTCGGTTACCACCAGTACACGATGCAGGCGCTGTGGCCGCTGGCCGAGGCGGCGCGCCGCGAAGGGATCGATCTGTTCACGCCCCGCTACGCCACGCTCTATGACGCCCCGCTCAACCTTGCCTTCCCCAACGGCGATTCGCCCGGATTCAACGACAACGCTGGCGGCAACGTCCTGCGCGGCGCCTCTCTGTACGAGTTGGCCTTCGCGCGCTGGAAGAAGCCTGAGTTCGGCCGGCTGGCGGCGGGCTCGCGCCGGGGCCGGCTGGAGTCGCTCCTGTATGGAGCGGAAGAGACTCCCACTGGGCCGATGATTCCCGAAGCGAGCGTTCTGATGCGCGCGGCGGGCTTTGCCATGTTGCGCGCCGGCGAGACGGCCGCCGCCCTCCGCTTCGGCATGCACGGCGGCGGGCACGGCCACCCGGACAAACTCAACCTGGTGACCTTCGCCTTCGGCCGCAACCTGGGAATCGACCCCGGTTCGATCAACTACGGCGTGCCGCTGCACAGGGAGTGGTACCGGGCAACCATCGCGCACAACACGGTGTCGGTCGACGAACAGCCGCAAGCCAACGTGGATGGGACGCTGGCCGGCTGGGCGGTGAAGGACGGCGCGACCACCATCGCCGCCGAGGCCGGCGCGGTCTACCCCGGCGTCTACCTGAAGCGCACTGTCCGGCTGAGCGCCAGCCGCATCGACGACCGGTTCGAGTGTTCCGCGCCAACAGAGCACACCTACGACTGGGCCTTCCATGTGCCGGGCCAACTGACGTCATCCCTCAAACCGGTCGGGCAACCGGAACCGCTTGGGAAGGACAACGGCTATCAGCACATCCGGCAGGTTGCGCGCGCGGCCACCGATGGCGCCTGGTGGGCACGCTGGGAGGCGGAGGGAGTGCGATTGACGCTCCGCTTTGAAGCGGCTCCTGGCACCGAGGTCTTCACCGGCGTGGCTCCGGGACGCGACCCCAGCGACAAGGTCCCGCTGGTGGTGGTCCGCCGCCGCGCGGCTAAGACGGTCTTCGCGGCGGTCCACGAGGTCAGCAGGTAGCGCCAGTCTTCGTATGGCTTGCTGCCCACGGCGGACTCCACTAAACTGAAGTTGTCTCGGGGCGGGCGCCTTTGAGACCGGAATGGGGGCGTGGAGACCGGCGTGCGGGTTCCGCCACCAAACCATTGGGAATCAGAGGCTTTCGGGGAAGCGTCCGCATCGGGGAGGAGCGGAAGCAACAGATACCGACGGGGAGAGAGTCAACCGCGCCGGGAAGCCCGCCGAGGATGCAAGCAGGCGTGTGGTTCACCGATAAGGAACACAGATGGACTATCGCGACGCTGAGCAGGGGGCGAGACAGCGGGAGCACGAACTTCTGAACGTCGCGTTTCAGGCGGCTCCCTGCGCGATCATCACGATCGATGCGGAGCGGCGCGTCCAGACCTGGAATAGCGCCGCCGAGCGGATTTTCGGCTGGAGCGTAGAAGAAGTGATCGGCCGGGTGCTGCCAGTTGTCCCCCCGGAGATGAGCGAGGAGACGCGTCGGATCGAAGAGCGCGTGGCGCAGGGGAGCTTCGTCTCGGGGATCGAGCTGACCCGGGTCCGGAAGAATGGGGCGCCTGTATCCGTCCGTCTGGCCGCTTCGCGACTGCTCGATGCCAACTCCAAGCTGGCCGGTCACGTCCTCATCTACGAGGACCTGACAGAAGTGCGACGTCTTCAGGATCAGTTTCTGCAATCCCAGCGGCTGGAGAGCCTGGGCCGGCTGGCGGGCGGTGTGGCCCACGATTTCAACAACCTGCTCACGGTCATTAACGGATACAGCCGGCTGATGCTGACGCAGGTAACCCCTGGTGACCGGTTCCACGAACCGCTATCGCTGATTGTTCGGGCGGGCGAGCGCGCTGCGGACCTCACCCAGCAACTGCTGGCCGTGAGCCGCAGGCACGCGATGGTCCTCGGCCTGATCGACCTTAATGCCGTAATCGCAGAAGCCATGCCGCTGCTGAGACGCGTGGCCGGCGATGGCATTGAGATCACGGCCCGGCTGGACTCACGGCTGCAAGGCGCGCGGGCCGACCGCGCCCTGATCCATCAGGCCCTGCTGAACCTGACGGCGAACGCGCGCGATGCCATGCGCGGCGGTGGCCGGATTGTAGTGGAGACATCCAATGTGGAAGTGGATGAGTCCTTCGCCGCCAGCCACGCCGATGTCCAGCCCGGCCCCTACGTGGCGCTGGCCGTATCCGACAGCGGCCCGGGTATGGACGAAGCCGCCCGGCAGCACGCTTTTGAGCCGTTCTTCAGTCCGGGGACGGGCGAGCCGGCCGCCGGTCTCGGTCTGGCGGCGGTGTATGGCATTGCCAGGCAGCACAGCGGATTCGTGGGCCTTCATACCGAGCCCGGCACAGGCAGCACATTCCGGATCTACCTGCCGGCGGCCAGTGGCGGCCCTCCTGCGGACGAAAGGGCCGGCGCGACCCAGGCGGAACGCAGGAGTTCGGAGACCGTGTTGGTGGTCGACGACCAGGCGGAGGTTCGCGGCTTCTCCGTCGAGGTGCTGCGGAGCCGTGGGTATACGGTGTTGGAGGCCGCCAGTGGAGAGGAGGGCCGGCGCCTTTGCGAGACCTACGACGGCCCCATTCACCTGCTGCTGACCGACGTAGTGATGCCGGGAGTGGCGGGCCGTCAGCTTGCCGAGCAGGCCCGGCGGGCCCGGCCCGATCTGAAGGTCCTTTACGTGTCCGGTTACGCGGAGGACATTCCGGCGTCCGGCGCCGCTTCCGAGCCGGGGACCGCCTACCTGCCGAAGCCGTTCTCTCCGCAACGCCTGATCTCGAAGATCGAAGATCTGCTTCGGCCCAACGTCCGGCAGCGGATCGTGCTGATCGTGGACGACGAGCCGGAGGTGCGCCAACTCTTCACCTACGTGCTCTCCGGCGCCGGCTTCCACGTGCTGACCGCCGCCAACGGCCGCGAGGCGATCGACAGCGTCCGCAACCGCTCGGTGGACCTGGTCCTCTGCGATCTGGTGATGCCCGAGAAGGAGGGTCTGGAAACCATCCAGCAGTTGCGGGCCTCGCACCCCGGCATGAAGGTTGTGGCCGTCTCCGGGGCCTTCGGAGGCAGCTTCCTCAAAGCGGCGCGCCTGATGGGAGCCTCCGCCACGCTGAGCAAACCCGTATCGCCGGAGAAACTGGTGCAGACGATCACCGACGCGTTGGCCGCCGATTGAGCCTTTCCCCGAAGTCGAGTAAGATCGTCGGGAGGAACCGCCCGTCCGGCGGCAGAGCTATGGCCAAGTTTGAACTGACCAAATCGATCGAAGCGCGCAAGTTGAACCCGAGGAACCGGCAGCCGGTGGGCCAGCCTGTCACGATTCCCTTCGGAGCCGTCCTGGACAAGGTCGAGCGTGACCGCGACCTGGTTACCTTCAACTACCTCGGAGAGCCCCACCAGGCCTCACCCAAGGATATCGACTCGGCCCTGCGCGCCATCGGCGGCTGAGTCCTCCCCGGCGCGCCTCAGCGTTCCAGACGACGCAAGCGCAGCGGCTCGTCCTGCGCCTCGGCGCTCAGGCCGAACTTGAGCAGGAACGCTTCCACCTGCGGTCCCGGCCCGGTGATTACCGGATCGCCTTCAATCAGGGTGTGCGCCAGGGCGCCGCTCTCCCGGACTTTCGCTTGCAGCCACTTCGAGTCCAGGAAACGGACCTCCAATCCCTCCCCCACGGTCCGGACCAGGAGAAAGGCGTGGCCGGGAATGCTGAAGGGCGTGGGATCGGCCGGCCAGATGTCCAGAACTTTCTGGTCGCGAAGCTGAACCAGACGGCCCTTCAGCTTCACCTTATCGCTGTCCTTGGTGTTCATCCAGAGGATGTCATAGGCGGCCGGCTTGTCCTCCGAGACACGCAGCAGCAGATCGTCGCCGTCACTCCAGACACCGATCAGCGCGGAGTCGAAAACGGAGTTGTCCTTCGTGGCCAAAGGATGGATGGACAGCAGTTCGCCGCAGCCGGTGGCAAGTAACGCCAGCGCCGCTACAGCCGCATAACGGAGTGTGTTCATGGGATAATCTCCTCTCACCGGAGAACAGCGTCACACCGCAGCCGGAAATTGCAGGGCGTTCCCAAGGAAACCTCAGAGCCGCCGCCAACGGGCGATCACGCGATTCAGCGGCGAGTACCGCGCCGCCGCCAGCATCAACAGCAGGCCCAGCACCAGCAGGCAGGCCGGCCACAGCGCCCGTTCCCGGAACAGGTTCTGCTGTAACCGCACCAGCCCAATCGCCAGGAAGAGCAGCCCGCTGGCAAAGAAGTTCTTCATTTGCCTGGGGATGCTGCCGAAAACGAACCCCGCCGCCGCCAGCGGCAACAGAATTTCGAAGACCCTGAACTCGCGCGTGCCATCCGGCGCTGCCACCCCCAGCAGGAACAGCGACACCAGAACGTGGCCGGGGATCACGAAGCGAAACGCCCGGGCCACCGCCCGCATCTGGGCCGACCAGTGCACCTCGCACACCCACTGCAACACCAGGTAGGCGCCGGCATTGGCGAGGAACAGGTACTCGCGCTGGCCCCGTGTCCAGGCGGCGGACGATCGAAGCCACTCCACCCAGGGATCGTGAAGCGCCGCCAGCCCCGTCAGCGAGGTATAGGTGAAGGCCACAAACAGGGGATAGAAGTAGCGCGAGTCGCCGCCCTGTCCCCGCCGCTCCAGCACGAGCCCCAGGACCAGAAACAACGCCGCGCAGGGAATCAGGTAGAAGTACGGCCGGCCGGGGTCCTTCTCGATCCACTCGATCAGCCCCAGGCGCAGCAGTGAGATCAGGCACAACAGCGCGCCAAACGCCGCCAACACGAGAGAGAAGACGCTGGATCGCGTGAAGCGCCGCAGCCAGCCGTAGCAGGGCAACGAGAGCAATACCGCCCACCACAGTTGTGCGTTGCTGGTGCGCCGGAAGGCGGGCAGCTTGGAGAACAACTCCAGGTCCTCCCGTCCCCGCGTGGCGCCGGCGAGAAGACCGGACTCGCCCATCCCCACCAGCAGCGTCACCGGAAGCAGCAGGCAGAAGGCCAGCAGAAACGCGATCGAGATCCGGCGCTGTCCCCGCCGCCACAGCCCGAGACCGAGCCAGGCCGCGGGCACCGCCGCGCTCCCCGCCAGCAGTACGGCCGCCGCGCCGTGCAGCGCCGGGTAGCGGAACAGCACGATCAGCGCCGCGCCCACCGCCAGTACCCAGCCTCCCAGGTAGAGGCTGACCTGTTGCAGCGACAGGCGGCGCGCTTCCAGGATCCAGCCATCGTCGCGTTCCACCAGCCGGCCGTAGTCCCGGCGCAGCGCGTCGAATTCGGATTCGCTCACCAGGCCGTCGCGCCGCCAGCCTTCCAGTTCGCGCAGGTTCGCCTCGATCCGGCCGGACAGCAGCCGCGCGTAGGCGGCCGGAGCGGCGAGGACCGGCTCGCCGGCGAGGAAACGCTCCACATCCGCCGCCATCTCGCGCGCCGACTGGTAACGTTGCGCGGGCTCGGCCTCGATCGCCTTCAGGCAGATGTTCTGCAACGCAAGCGGCACGGCGGCGTTGAAGCGCCGGGGAGGGACGGGGTCCCGCGAACCGGCCGGAAAGGACGGGAGCGTGCCGGCAAGCAACTCGTAGAGGATCACGCCCAGTGAATAGACGTCGCTGCGAGCGTCCACCTCGGCCGCCTG
The DNA here is from genome assembly GCA_964406685.1 of uncultured Solibacteraceae bacterium. Lineage (GTDB taxonomy): Bacteria > Acidobacteriota > Terriglobia > Bryobacterales > Bryobacteraceae > JACQZT01. Next base: position 9,240 of record CAYOTD010000098.1, read on the forward strand.
CGCCTGCTCGGGCGAGGCGTACTGCGGCGTTCCCATGGCCTGGCCGGTTTCGGTCAGCCGCGCCGCGGTTGCCGTGTCCAGCGCCAGGCCGAAGTCCAGCAGTTTCGGCTCCAGGCCGCTTCCCACCAGGATGTTGCCGGGCTTCAGGTCGCGGTGGATCATGCCGCGCTCGTGCAGAAAGGCAACCGCCAGCAGCACCTTGTGCATCAGCTCGGCCTTCCGCCGCAGGTCGAGCGGGCGTGCGGCCTCGGTCAGCGGCGCGCCCTCCACGTATTCCATGATGAAGTGCGGCGCCTGCCCGGCGGGTCCCAGAGCGTAGATGCGGACGATGTGGGGGTGGCTGAGCCGCGCCAGGGCGCGCGCCTCGCGCAGGAAACGTTCGGCGAGCGCCGGGTCGGCGGCGTAGTGCGGAAGAAGGATCTTCACCGCCTTCGGCCAGCAAGACGCGGCCCATTCCGCCCGAGCCGATTTCCCCCAGTTCCCGCAACCCGGGGGGCATCCCGGACCAGGTGGGCGGCACTTCCGCCGGCGGGGCCGTCGCGCGGTCGATCTCCGCCACGGTCTCCAGTTCGGGTCTGAGTTCCGCCGCCAGGTCCGGATGCTCCGCAAGGAAGGACTCGATGACAACGTCCTCCTCACGCGCCTGACGGTCGAGGTACTCGCACAGCGCCGCGGCCAGGCGTTCCTCGTGAGTGCTCTGTTCCTGGCTCACACCCGTCGCTCCCCTTCCATCAGTCCGCGCAGGCGCTCAACGGCGCGATGGACCAGCAGCGACACCGCCGCGCGCGGCTTCCCCAGCCGGTGGGAGATCTCTTCGGTGGTGAGGCCTTCGATCTTGGCTAGCAGCAGGACCTGCTGGTATTGCACGGGCAGGGCGTCCAGCCTGTCGATCAGTTTCCGCAGCCGTTCTTCGCGCGCCAGAATGCGGCTGGGGGTGAGCGAATCCACCGGGTCGGGCCCCAACGGGTTGCTTTCGGAGCGGAACCGCAGCAGGTCGCCCGCATCCCGCTTCGCGCGCCCCGCGTGGCGCGCCGCGTCGGCGATGGCGTGGTCCGCGATGACCGACAACCATCGCATGAAGCTCCCCGGAGCGCGGTAGCTGAAACTGGACAGGTCGCGGTGGGCCCGCAGCAGCGTTTCCTGCGCCAGATCCTCGGCATCCAGCTTGTCGCGCCGTTTGGGTCCCAGCTTATAGCGAATCAGCACCAGCAGGCGGCGGCGGTACCGTTCAAACAGCAGGGAGAGCGCTTCCTCGTGCCCCTGGTGCGCCCGCTCCAGCAGGTCGAAGGTCGTGGTCCGCTCACCACCGGCGGCCGCCATACCGCCAATGCTACGGGACCTCCGCCGCCCGGCGCAAGACAAACCTGCGGCGGCGATGTTCGTTGCACCCTCCGCCGTCAAAAAGTAATCTTGAAAAGAGGGGTGCCTCTCCGAAAATGCTCAAGGCAAGAGTAGATATGCCCGAAGACCTGGATCCGCAGGAAACCTCCGAATGGCTGGAAGCGCTGGAACAGGTTCTGGATGCGGCCGGGCCGGACCGCGCCTCGTATCTGTTGAAAGCCCTGCGGGACCGCGCCGCGGCGTTCGGGGCCATCGCTCCAGGCCCGCTGAACACTCCCTACGTCAACACGATACCGGCGGAAGAGGAACTCCCCTACCCGGGCGACCGCGCGCTGGAGCGGCGCATCAAGAGCCTGACGCGCTGGAACG
>CAYOTD010000099.1:0-10944 GCA_964406685.1 uncultured Solibacteraceae bacterium
CTTCACCTACGACCCCCGCAACCCCGTCCCCACCCTGGGCGGGCCGGTCTGCTGCAACGTGAAGGTGTTTCCCTGGGGCCCCATGGACCAGCGGCCGGTGGAAAAGCGCCCCGACGTGCTGGTCTACGACGGCCGCCCGCTGAAGGAGGACCTGGAAGTCACCGGACCCATCAAAGTGATCCTGCATGTCTCCACGTCGGCCCCCGATACGGACTTCACCGCCAAACTGGTGGATGTCTTCCCCGACGGCCACGCGCGCAACCTGACCGACGGCATCCTGCGGCTGCGCTACCGCGAGTCGTTGGAGAGGCCCGTGCTGCCGGCGCGCCCCAACGAGATCTACGCCATCACCATCGCCGCCGGGGTCACCAGCAACGTCTTCCGGGCCGGCCACCGGGTGCGCCTGGAGATCTCATCCAGCAACTTTCCGCGCTTCGACCGCAACCCCAACACCGGCCGCCCGGTAGCGGAGGAAACCGATCTCCGCACCGCCCTCCAGTCGGTTTACCACGACCGCCGGCACGCCTCCCACCTGCTGCTGCCGGTCATTCCCCCCGAGGAGCGGGGCCGGTCGATTCCCGCAGGACGAATTCCGGGTCGATGAGGACTTCGCGCCCCGGGGGCTTGCCCTTGGCGCTTTCCGGCACCAGCGTCTCGAAGGCCAGGCGGCCGATCCGGTCCCGCGGGATGTGAACCGTGGTCAGCGCCGGGTGGCAGAACTCCGATAGCCGGATGTTGTCGAAGCCGGTGACGGAGACGTCTTCGGGAATCCGCAGGTCGTGGTCCCGGAGTTCGCGCAGGACGCCCACGGCCATGAAGTCGTTGACGCAGATGATGGCGGTGGGGCGGAAACCGGATTCGATCAGCTCGCGGGCCGCCTGCCGCCCTCCCTCGAGGCCGTCCTGGTCGGCCACCGTGCGCCACTCCGCCGTTGGGGCGTACCGGGAGACCGTCTCGACGAAGGCGCGCTCCCGCTCGCTGGTGGGGCCGAGAGTGGAGTGATGCCCCACGAAGGCCAGCCGCGTATGCCCCAAATCGTGCAGGTACTCGACGATCCGCTCGATGCCCCGGCGGTAGTTCACCCGAATGTTAGAGATGTTGCGCCGGGCCGCGCCCACGTCGTAGAACACAGCCGGGATTCGGGCCTCGCCCAGCTCGCGGATCAGGTCCGGATCCATCTCGGAAACGATAGCCGCCAACCCCGCTACGCGCCGGCCGATCATCAGCCGCACGCTGCGCACAAGCTGCTCCGGGCTGTAGTCGGTGTTGGCCACGACAATCTCGTAGCCGTGGTCGTGTGCCTCTGCCTCTAGTACCCGGAAGATGTCGAAGAAGAAAGGATTCTCCAGGTTCGAGGCGATCATGCCGAGGGTGCGGCTCTTGCCCCCGGCCAGGGTGCGGGCGTGCAGGTTGGGGTGGTACTTCAACTCCGCCACCGCGCGCAGAACCCGCGTCCGCGTGGAACTCTTCACGACGTCGATGTTGTTCAGCACCCGGGAGACGGTCGCGGTGGAGACTCCCGCGTGTCTGGCGACTTCCTCTAGGCTCATCGAGGTGGACTTCCCGCCCAATTTCCGATTATCACAGCTTATTGACCTTGAAGGAGGGCGGATGTGAGGATTTCGTGCAACTCCTCCGGTGTCAGGGCAACCGGATTGCCCTTCATGCTGCTGGCCCGGGAGGCGTTCTCGACCAGCCCCGGCACATCCTCTCTCCGAACCCCGTAGGCGGACAGCGGCGGGATCCGCAGCTTCCCGCAGGTCCGGCGCACCCACTCCACCCCCTCCTCCGGGGCCGCCTCCGGGCGCCCGGTGAGGATTCGCGCGACCGTCTCGTACCGCTCCAACGCCGCACCGCCCCGCGCGCGCAGGGCGCGAATGTTGACCGCCATGGCGTGGGGAAGCAGGGCCGCGCAGACCGCACCGTGCGGGGCGGGAAAGGCGCCGCCCACCGGCGCCGCGAAGCCGTGGACCGCGCCCAGGCCCGCATTGGCAAGGCAGATCCCCCCGTACAGGCTGGCCAGCGACATCTCCTCTCGCGCCGCGCGGTCGCTCCCGTGCTCGCAGGCGCGCACCAGCGAGCGCGCCGCCAAGCGCATCCCCTCCCGCGCATAGAGGTCGGTCATCGGGTTGGCGCGCACGGAAACGAAGGGCTCGATCAGTTGCGTGAGAGCATCCAGCCCCGTGCTGGCGGTCACCGCAGGCGGCAGGCCGAGTGTAAGATCGGGATCCACCACCGCCAGGCGCGGCAGCATTCCCGCGCTGCGCAGACTGGCTTTGACGCGATGCTCCGGGGACGCCAGCACGGCGTTGCGCGTCGCCTCCGAGCCGGTGCCGGCCGTGGTCGGGACGGCGATGAAGGGCGCCGAGGGCCGGCCGAGGGGCTGCCCACGCCCGATCACCTCCAGGTAGTCGAGCGGGTCGCCGCCGTTGCCGAGCAGCGCCGCGATGGCCTTGCCGGCGTCGATGGCGCTGCCGCCGCCGAAGCCGATAACCAGGTCGCAGGAAGCGGCGCGCGCCCGTTCGGCTCCGCGGCGCACGAACTCCACCGTTGGCTCGCCCTCGGCAATCAGCGTCTCGCACGCCAGAGCCGCGATCTCCTCGCACCGGGCGCTGCGCGAGGCGACCAGCAGGGCGCGTTGTCCCATCTCCCGGGCGGCCGGCGCGACCTGGGCGGAGGCGCCCGCGCCGAAAACAATCCGCTGGGCGGTGGCGAATTCGAACCGCATCACCACTCCTCGTCGGCCGGAAACAAGTTCGTATACTTCACGCTGGAGCGCGGCTCGACCATCATCTCCGCCACGGCGTCGCGCCAGGCGGCGTAGTGGGCCGTCTCCTTGTGCGCGGCCGGCGCCTGCGGCGTGCGGTAGACTTCCACCAGAACGAAGCGGGCCGGGTCGTCTGATTGTTGAATCACGTCGAAGCGCGCGATCCCCGGTTCCTCCAGGCTGGCGCGGGCGTTGGCGAGGGTGGCCGTCTGAAACGCCTCCACGCACTCCGGTTTCACATGGACGTGCACATGAACTACGAGGAGCATGATCCTGTCCTCCTGCCGATATTCCTCAGGGTAGTACAAATCGCCGCCGTCACTGGCGGGAACGTGCCCCGTACCGTTTGACCACCGCCACTCCGGCGAAGATGACTCCCATCGCCACGGCCTCGCGCAAACCAAACGGCTCGCGATAGAACAGCCATCCGAGGAACACGGCGACGGCGGTGTTGACGTACGGGTAGATCGAAACGATAGCTACCGGCAGCTTCTCCATGGCGTAGATGAAGGCGCTGTAGCCGACGATAGAGCCGAACACGACCAGATAGAGAGCGGCCGCCGTGCCGCGCAGGTTCCACACCACGGGACGTTCCCCGGCCAGCAGAGCGGGAATGGCGAAAACCACGCCGGCGGCCAACTGCTGGACCGCCCCGCTGACCACAGGATGGGCGCGCGTGACCTGGCGGCGCTGGGCGATCGATCCTCCGCACCAGCAGATACAGCCGATCTGGAGCACCAGGAATCCCCGTAGCAGGCTGCGGTTACCCGCCTGACCCCAGGCGCCCGGCGCGATCAGAAGAACGGTGCCGGCCAACCCGATCAGCATTCCGGCGATGGCCGGCGCCCGCAGCCGCTCCCCTCCCGGGAGCGCCGCCTCGATGCCGACCAGCCAGAACGGCGACGCGGACAGAATCAGCGCCGCCAGGCCGCTGGGAATCCACAGCTCGGAGTACGTCAGGGCGGCGTTGCCGATTCCCAGGATGATCACCCCGTTCAGAGCCGTCAGCCACAACTCCCGGCCGCGAGGCAGCAGAGTGCCCCGCAGAGTCGCGACGGCGAGCAGGAAAAACCCGGAAATCGAGAATCGGAACGCCACCAGCGCCAGCGGAGGAAAGCTCTCCAAAGCCATGCGGATCGCCAGGTAGGTGGTGCCCCAGAAAAGACAGACCGAGACCAGGGCGGTATAGGCCCAGAACTGTGGATGGCGGCGCAAACCCCAGGGTAACAGGGGCCGCAGGCGGCCGCGTTCGCGGCCGATAAGTCTGAGGAGGAGAGAACCCGGGTTGATCTCGATCGCCAGTTTTCTGAAGAGCGGCGGGGCGCAGGAGGCCTATGCGATCCTGCTGCGCGTGACCACCCTGCTTCTGGAAGGCATCGCCGTCAACGCCGTCGGCTCGGGAGGACCCGAGCGGAGCCTGTTCCAGACGGCGATCCGCCACTTTGCGGCCGAGATCGCCGCGGAAGACCATAAGAACGCTGGAGATCTGCTGGTGATCATCGGCAGCGCGATACAGTGCGTCCAGGAGTACCACGCCAATGTGGACCGCCGTTGGGAAGCGCAGACCCGGGAATACCAGAGCATGCTGGTGATGCTGACCACCGCCATCTCCAGGATGTTGCATGGAAACGAGCGGGCGGTCCGCAACCTCGATGCCATCGACAAGCAGCTTCAGCACGCCTCCCAGCTTGAGGACCTGCGCAGCATCAGAACCAGAATCGAAGTCTGCCTGGATTCGGTGCGCGCCGAGGCCGCCGATCAGGTGGAGAGATCCAAACTGGTCCACGGAGCGTTCAAGGCCGCTTCGGCCGCGCCGGTGGTCAGGACCGCGATGGAGGTATCGGGCACGGATCCTTCCACGGGACTGCCGGGCCGGAGTGCGGCTTGCGAGGCTCTGGCGGCCGCCGTCGCCGCGGGCGATTCGAAGTTCGCCGCCGCCATCGTCGTCGAACGGCTGGGGGCGATCGGCAATCGCTTCGGCGCAACCACCGCCGACGAAGTGCTTCTCATGGTCTGCCAGACGTTGGCGCAGCGGTTGGGACCCAAAGACCAGCTATTCCGCTGGAGCGGCCCGGGCTTTCTGGCGGTGTTGCATCGGGAATTGGATCTCGATGCCGTTCGCGCCGAGGTGACGCGGTGGAGCAACCCGCGCCCGGAGTACACCATCGAGGTGAATGACCGCACCATTCTTCTGACGCCGTCCTATTCCACACTCGTCCTGGCCGCCTGGCAGGCGCCGGAAACGGAATCCCTGGTTTCCCAAATCGATTCATTCGTCCTGAAGTACTCCGATTCCACGCTCAATCGCAAACCCTGATTCGAGGACAGCCATGAACACTCATTCGAACATTCCAGCTCCCGCCGATACCTACCGCGATCTGTTCGAGGACGCTCCAGTCGCCTACCACGAACTTGGCCCCGATGGAACGATCCTGCGCGTCAACGCCGCCGAGAGCGCCCTCTTGGGCTACTCCGTCGAAGAGATGCTGGGCCGGCCCATCTGGGATTTCATCGCCGGCGAGGAGGTCATCGACGGCCATGCGTGCCTGGCCCGCAAGCTCTCCGGCCGGCAACCGCTGGCGCCGTTTCTGCGCCAGTATGTGAGGCGCGACAATCGCTATATCACAGTCGAGATTCGAGACCGGCTGATTCGAAACGCCTCGGGTGAGGTGATCGGGATTCGCTCGGCGCTGATTGACGTCACCGATCGCGTGGCGGCTGAACGCGCGCTTCACGAGAGCGAGCAGTGGCTCCGGACGATTCTGCGCTCCCTCCGGGATGCAATCATTGCCACCGACTCGCTGGGCTACGTGAAGTTCCAGACCCCCCTGGCCGAGGCTCTGACAGGTTGGTCCGAGACGGAGGCGATCGGGAAGGACGTTGACGAGGTGGTCCGCTTCCACACCCGGGACAGTGGCGGACCCGGACAGCGGGTTTCCCTGGGAGAGCTGGTCGGGACGTTCGTGAAAGGCGAGTGGCAAGGCGCCGGGTATGTCCTCGATGGAGGAGACCGGCCGGTGGACGTCTCGGTGTCCGCGGCGCCCATCCTGTCAACCGACAGCGTCGTCATCGGCGTAGTCTTCACTCTCCGCCGCCGGAGCCTCGCCCCCCCGACGGGTGCGGGCGGCCCGGCCTGCGGTTGGACGGAAGCTTCCGAAGTCTCCCGCTAACGTATCCGTGATAAGCTGCCGATAGTGAGATCGGATGGGGCAATGTAGGGGATATTATGCGCGTTCTGATCGCGGATGACAGCATCGTCTCCCGCCATTTGCTCGAGGCCACACTCCGAAAGTGGAACTACGAGGTTCTGGTGGCCTCCGACGGCAATGAGGCTTGGGGGATTCTGGAACAGCCCAACGCGCCGGCCCTGGCGGTGTTGGACTGGGTGATGCCGGGCCTGACCGGGCTCGACATCTGCCGGCTGGTCCGGCGGCAGAATCGCGAGCCCTACACCTATATCCTGCTGTTGACCTCGAAGAACCTCAAGGAAGACGTCATTGAAGGTCTGGAGGCGGGCGCCGACGACTACGTGACCAAGCCCTTCGACCAGCACGAGTTGAACGTGCGCCTGCGGGCCGGCCGGCGCATTGTTGAGCTTCAGGCGGAGCTGATGAAGGCTCGTGAGCCACGCACGACTCCCTCACACGCATCTGGAACCGCCCCGCGATTCTGGACGTCCTCCAGCGCGAAATGGAACGGGCGGGCCGGGAGAGCGAACCGATCAGCGTGGTGATGGTCGACCTGGATCATTTCAAGGCGGTAAACGACACTCACGGCCACGTAGCCGGCGACGCGGTACTGTGCGAGGCGGTGCGGCGGATGCAGACCTCCATGCGCAAGTACGACGCCATCGGGCGCTACGGCGGCGAAGAGTTTCTGATTGTACTGCCGCGCTGCGAACAGGAGAGCTCATGCAAGCAGGCCGAGCGGCTGCGCGCGGCTCTGGCCAACGACCCGATGACCCTTTCGGATTGCTCGATCCGGGTGGCCGCCACCTTCGGCGTCACCTCGGTCCCCAACGCCGCCAACGCCACTCCGGAGTTGCTGATCCATGCGGCCGACGAGGCGCTCTACCAGGGCAAGCGCGAAGGACGAAACCGGGTGGTCTTCCGGCCCGCGGAGGGCGAGATCTGCGTGGTCTCCGACGGCAGCGCCTAAGGTCTACGGGACCTTGGACTGGGCAACCTGGAAATGGCTCAGCGTGCCGGCGTACTGGGATACACCCCGGTATAGCGCCTCGGCCACGCGCTGGCGATGCTCGGGCTTCTTAAACGCGGCTTCGTCGCGCGCATTGCTGAGGAAGCCGATTTCCACCAGCACGCTGGGCATCGACGCGCCGATCAGGACCACGAAGGGAGCCTTCTTCACACCCCGGTTGCGCGTGCGGCCGCCCAGACGGGAAGCGGTATTGTGAAGCGAATCCTGAACCTTGGCCGCGAATTCGCGCGACTCCTCGATCTTGTCTTTCAGGGCGATCTTTTGCAGCAGTCCCTGAAGCTCATGGATCGTTCTCTGTGAAGTGGCGTTCTCGCGCGCGGCCACTTCCAGATCGGCCTTCGAAGTCGTGAAGTTGAGGTAGTAGGTCTCCACTCCCGTCACGCTCTTCAGAGGCGACGAGTTGGCGTGGATCGACAGGAATAGATCGGCCTTGGCTTCATTGGCGATCTGGGTGCGAGTCTCCAGGGGCACGAAGGTGTCGTCGGTCCGCGTATAGACCACTTCGCTTCCCAGTTGTTCTTCGATCAGCCCGCCCAGGCGCTTCGCCACATCCAGCACCAGGTCCTTCTCGGCCAGCCCACCCGGCCCGGTCGAACCGTGGTCATGACCACCGTGGCCGGGGTCGATCACCACCCGGCCCATCTTCAGGCCGAGGACCCGCGTCAGCGATCTCTCGCCTCGGCTGTTCTTCTTGGCCGGCACCGCCGCCGGCGCCGTGTCAGCCGCTACCTTCACCGGTGTCGGCGGCCGAGGCGCTTCGGCCGGTTTGATCTCAGGCTCAGGCGGAGGTACAACCTTCGGAGCCTCTGCCACAACCTCCTTCACCGCCGGGGGAACGGGGGCCGCCGCCCCCGGCCGCAACTCGATCATCAGCCGGGAAGGATTCGACAGAGTGGATGCCGCGAAGTCGGCCTCCGCGCCCAGGTCGATGACAATACGTGTGACGTTCGGCCTGGTCTGGGCAACCCGGACTTGCTTGACCAGTTTCCCGCCGACCGAGTAAGACCGGTATCCCTTGCGTCCCAGCCGTGACCGGCTATCCGCCAGGTCGAAGAAGATCCGTTCGGGATTGTGGAGGCGCTCGTACCGGAACGATACGTCTTTGCTGGTTTCAACCGCGATGCGGGTGACGTTGTCCAGCGCCCAGAAGCGCAACGCCTTGACCTCAACCGACGCTCGCGGAGCGCCGGAAGCGGCCAGCGCGACCAGGCAGAGCCCGCCTAAAGTTGCCGCTTTCCTCAGCGGGCCGCCCGCCCATCGGTTTCCCCGCGCGGCGGAGTCCATAGTGGCTTAGTTGGTGCGGAGGTGGATGCGTCCTTCCGCGTCGATAACTCTCTCCACGGACCGCGGCCCGCCGGGCGCCGTTCCGCTTTGCGCCGGGGCCGCCGAAACCGTCGCCTTCTTCACCGCTGCCCGCCGGCTGCGGTTCAGTTCACCCCATCGCCGGCCGACCTGGTACACGTAGTTCACGGTTTCCGGGTACCGGGGAATGCCCCGGTGCCGGTACACGGCGCCTTCGCCGGCGTTGTAGGCGGCCAGCACCAGGCGCATATCATTCCCGTAGATGGATTGCAGATACTTCAGGTAGCGGACGCCCGCGTCGATGTTCTGGCGCGCGTCGAAAGTGTTGGAGACGCCGAACCGCCGGGCGGTGGAGGGGATCAACTGCATCAATCCTTCGGCCCCTGCGGGCGATACCGCCAGCCGGTTGTAGTTGCTCTCGACCTTCACCACCGCATGCACCAGATTCGGATCCACTTTGTACTTCGCGGCCGCGTGGTCGATGAGCTCCTCTACCGCCGCGTCCGCAGCCAACTCCCCGGCCGGCTTCCGGCCCTTTGCGGCCTTGTCGTCGACCACCACGGGCTGCACGACCCGGGGCGCCACCACCTTCGGCGGCACCACCACCACGGAGCGCAGCAAGCGGCCGGACCGCGCATCGGCCCGAACGATGCTCCGCACGGTGTGAACCGCTTCCGCCGACGCCACGCCGCCGAAGAGGGCGGCCAGGGCGGGGAGTATGAAACACTTTCTCATGCTTATGTTTTTAAACCCGATTATACGCAATTCCACCTTCCACGCCAACCGGTTTCCACCACGGGTAGAAGCCTTACTCCTCCCCGCTCGCGGACCGGATGCTATTATCTTCTCATGAGGCGCGCCGGTTTCGTGCTGGTGGGCGGCCGGAGCGACCGGATGGGCCGGGACAAGGCGCTGCTCCCGTGCCCTGGCGGACCGCTGGTCGGTCGCGTTGCCTCGCTGGTGGCCGCAGCGGCCGGTTCCGTCACTCTGGTGGGACATCCTGAGCGCTATCTTCATCTTCCCTACCCTGCCATCTCCGACCGGTATCCCGACACCGGCCCGGTGGGCGGGATCCACGCCGCCCTTGAAACCACTGTTGCGGATTGGAACCTCATCGTGGCCTGCGACATGCCCGGCCTTTCCGCGGAGTCGCTGCGCGCGATGCTGGATCGGGCCGAGGATACCGGTGTCGATTGCCTAGCGGCACAGTCGCCTTCGGGGTTCCCGGAACCCCTATGCGCCGTCTATCACCGCCGCTGCGCCTCGGAGGCCGCGGCATGGCTCGATTCCGGGCGCCGCAAGGCCGCCGGGTGGCTCTCCACCTTGCGCATGGAATGGTATCCGCTGGCCGAAGAACGGCTGCGCAATCTGAACACGCCGGAAGAGTGGGACCGGTATCTCGAAGGACCCAATGGGTGAACAGTTCCCGCACTACATCGAGTTTCGCCACGTCTATAAGACGTTCGACTACCCCGTTTTGGCCGATACCAGCTTTCATGTCGACCCCGGCGAAACCGTCGCCATCATCGGACGGAGCGGCGTGGGCAAGTCGGTCACCCTGGCGCACATCATGGGCTTCTTGAAACCCGACCAGGGCCGCGTAATCGTTGCGCACCAGGACGTTACGGAATTCAGCGAGAGCCAGCTTCGCGAGATTCGGAAGAAGGTAACCATGGTGTTCCAGTCCGGAGCGCTGTTCGACTCGCTGACGGTGGCCGAGAACATCCTGTTTTCCCTCGAACTGCGCGATGACTATAGCTCTGAAAACAAAGAGGATGTCATCCATGGCCTGCTCGACATGGTGGGGCTGTACGAATACCGTGACGACTACCCGGCGGATCTGTCCACCGGTTACCGCCGTGCCGTGGCCATCTCCCGCGCCTTGGCGGCGCAGCCGGACTGCATCCTCTACGATGAGCCCACCACCATGGTGGACCCCATCATGTCGGACCATCTGACCAACCTGATGCTGCGGCTGAAGACCCAGCTCAAACTCACCTCCGTCGTGGTGACCCACGATCTGGAGTTGATGCGACGGGTTGCGGACAGAGTGGTTTTCCTGTTTGAGGGGCGGGTCATCTACTTCGGCCCGGTAGGCGATCTCCACAACGTGGAGCATCCCCACATTCAGGAGTTTCTGGCAATGGACCGCGTGGACGTCTGACGTTTACAGCGTGTTCCAGCGGATCGTGACCACCACGGCGCGGTTCACGCGGCTGCGCAAGACGACCTTCTTCCAGCCGTTGCCCGGTCCCGGAGCTTCGGCCACGCCCACCGCATCGGCGGGTTCCACCCGAATCGTGACCGGGACCCCGGGGAGAGCGCCTTGCGAGATGGCTCCGCTCGATACCCGGTCGCCGTTGATGGTGATCAGGCCACCCTTTTCGAGCCTGCCCGTCCACATCAGAAGCCCGGAGTTCGGAACGGCGGGGCGGGCCGGCGCCGGCGTGGGCGTGGGCACGGCCGGCTCGGGCTTCAGGATCTCCACGCGCGGGCGGGCGGGGGCCGGGACCGGAGGCGGGCTTGCGGCCGGCGGCTGCGGGGTAGCCGCCGCCGGTTCGATCACTGATGGTCTCTGTGGAGCCGGCTCCGGAGCGGCGGGCGGCGGGGCCGGTTCCGGATCGCTCGGACGGGCCAGCGATTTCACAGCCGGGGTG
>CAYOTD010000100.1:0-10925 GCA_964406685.1 uncultured Solibacteraceae bacterium
TCAGGTACGGATTGACGAAGACCATGTGCGACAGGCTTGCTCCCGCCTTGCGCAGCAGGCCCTCGGCGCGCGCGAGGGCGTCCTCCGCCTGCGCTTCCGGACCCGGTCCGTGCCCCAGGATCCCGCCCAGGAAGATGCGGTCGTGCGTGATCACCGCGCCCTCCAGCGCTTGCTTCTTCGACCGGTCCAGGATCGCCACCGCCGTCACCTCCACGGGCGTGTTGACGGGCATTCGTGTGATGCCGAGTGTCGCCCGCGCGGGCGGGTCTTTCGGAAAGTAGCCGGCCCAAACACGGTCGAACTCGGCCAGCTTCGACATGTCCGTCAGGTAGACGTGCGCGTAGACGATGTGGCCCAACGTCAGTCCCGCGGCTTCGACGACGGATTTGACGTTGTCCAGCGTCTGCCGCGTCTGCCCCTCGAAGCTCGGCGGCATCCGGCCGGCGGAATCCAGGGCGCCCTGGCCGGAGATGTACAAATAGTCGCCTGCCACGATGCCTGGACTGTATGGACCGACGACCGCGCCTCCCGCGGTCTTCACCACCCGATGCTCGGCGCTCAGCGCGCCGGCCAGCGCCAACAGAGGAAGTAGGGGTCGCATGCTATGCCTTCATCACCTCAAGTGAGACGTGCCTGGATCTTGCTCTCGCCAAGTGAGGGACGCCCGTGGCCAAACCTCGCCGCATGAAGGACTCCCTTGTCATGACCGCCTCGCGTCCAGTGTACCGTGGCGCGCGCTTGAGCGTGCCGTTGCGGGCTTCAGCCCGCAAACTCTCAGCGCGCGAACCGCTGAATGGTGGACAGCAGTTCTTCCGGCCGGACCGGTTTGGAGATGTAGGCGTCCATCCCGGCTTGCAGGCACTTCTCCCGGTCGCCGCTCATGGCGTGGGCGGTCAGTGCGACTACGGGGACATGGTCGCCGGTGGTCCGCTCTCTGTCGCGGATCCTGGCGGTAGTCTTCAATCCGTCCAGGTGAGGCATCTGCACGTCCATCAGGACCAGATTGACCGGCTCGGTTTCCAGCAGCCGCAGGGCCTCCATGCCGTCCTCGGCGATGATGGGCGAGTGGCCGGCCTTCTCCAGCAGGCGCTGCATCAGGCGTTGATTGACCAGGTTGTCTTCGGCCACCAGGATGCGTAGCGAACGGGGGGGATTCGGCTCTTCCGGAAGCGCCGGATCAGAGGGGGGGATCTCGGGAGGGGCGCCGGCCAGAGCCAGGTCCAGCACGAAATGGAACGTGCTTCCTTTGCCCGGTTCCGACTCCGCCCAAATGCGGCCGTTCATGGCCTGAACCAGACGCGCGCAGATCGCCAGCCCAAGACCCGTCCCGCCGTAGCGGCGGGTGGTCGTCCCGTCGGCCTGCCGGAACGGCTCGAAGATGACTTCGAGGTGGTTCAGAGCGATGCCGATCCCGGTATCGGAAACCGAAATGTGGACCGGCGCGCGGCCGGCGTCCGGCCCCGGCCCTTCCAGCGCTACCCGCACGCGGACCTTGCCCCGGGGCGTGAACTTGATGGCGTTGCCCACCAGGTTGAACAGGATCTGCCGTATGCGCGCGGGGTCGCCGATGAAGGCCTCCGGCAGAGCCTCCGCGATCTCGCACACCAGTCTCAGGTTGTTCTGTCCGGCGACGGGAGCCAGCATGCGAACCGTCTCCCGGACCAGATCGCGAAGCGAGAATGGCACCAGGTTCAACTCCAGCCGGTCGGCTTCGATCTTCGACAGATCCAGAATCTCGTTGAGCAGCGTCAGCAGCGAGTTCCCGCAGCCTCGCACCATCTCCAGGCATTGCCGCTGTTCTCCCGGCGATTCCGACATCAGCGCCAGAGAAGCCATGCCGATGATGCCGTTCATGGGTGTGCGGATTTCGTGGCTCATGTTGGCCAGGAATTCGCTTTTCAGACGACTGGCTTCGCGGGTTTGTTCCAGCAGGTGCTCGATCTCGCGCTTCTGCGCCTCTACGGTGGCGTTGCGCTCTTCCAGTTCGGTGGTGCGCTCCCGCACGGCCCGCGCCAGCCGTTCCCGCTCGCGCACGAAATGCCGGACGCGCCAGTGAACCGCCAGGAAGAACAGAAACGGAATCGTCGTCGCCGCCAGCACGCGGAACCACGGTGAGTTCCACCACGGCGGAAGGACTTCGATCCGGAATCGGGCGGGTTCGAGGCTCCAGTCGCCGGCCGCGTTCCGGCTGGAGACCTCGAAAGTGTAGCGCCCTGCGCCCAACGCGGTATACCGCGCCTCGTTCCGCTCGGTCAGATTCCAGCCGGACTCCAACCCCACCAGCCGATAGCGAAACCGCGTCTCCTTTTCGTTGACGAAGGTCGGGCTGGCAAAGACGAAGCTCAGGCTGTGGTTGTCAAACGGGACTCTCAGGCCGGAATGCGGCGGGTTCAACGTCTTGTCCGCCAGCCGCACCGTGGTGATGTAGGTGTCTGGCCGCAGTCTCGGCCGGCGGAGCCTGGAAGGCTGATAGCAGGATACTCCCCGCAACGTGCCGATCCAGACCGCGCCGTTCGGCTCGGCCAGGAAGCCGTTGGTGGAACAACTGTCCCAAATCAAGCCGTCCGCCCGGCCGAAACGGCGCCAGGCGCCGTTCTCGAACCGGCCCACGCCGTGGTCGGTGCCGGCCCAGATGGCGCCGGCTGCATCGCTCCCGAGGAACAGGACGAGATCCGAGGGAAGGCCTTCGGCCACGGTGTAGTGCTGCACCTCGATCCGGCCGCCCGCAAACCGCAGGCGGCTGGCTCCAGCCGCGTCGCGGTAAGCGACCCAGAGGGCGCCGTCGCCGGCTTGGGCCGCGTGTGTGACCGAGTCGAATCTCAGCCCATCTTTGCTTGTGAACCGGGTCCACCGTCCGTCCTCCAGCCGGGCCAGTCCGCGGGAGCCCGCCGTCCAGATCCGGCCCTCCCGGTCCGACAGCACCTGATGGAACGATTCCGCGCTGTCGCCCGGAGAGGGATGTTGCCTTTCGAAACGGATGCCCGCGGCCGTGACCGGACTGCTGCGGAACAGGCCCGAGACAGTGGCTGCCCACAGGCGCTGTTCAGGATCCAGCAGCAGCGAGAGCACACGGTCGTCTTCCAGCCCGTCTTTCGGACCGTAACGCCGAAACGAGCCCCGACGGGGATCGAGGCGCGAAACGCCGCCCGACAGGCTGCCCGTCCAGACCTCGCCGCCCGGCCCAATCTCCAGCGCCCGGACGCGGTGTCCCGCCAGTCCCTCCGCCGGGGGCCAGGGACGCGCCGGCTGCTCCGGATCGAGGTCGATCATCTCATTCAGGCCGTTGTCCGTGCCGACCCAGACGGAACCCGACGGGCTGCGGCGAATCGCCCAAACCGCGCCGTTGTTGAGCCCTCCGGCCTGGTTCCAGCTTCTCCACTCGCCCCAGCCCTGCCAGCGCGCCACGCCGTTTCCCCACAAGGCCAGCCAGATGGAGCCTTCCCGGTCCAGCAGGAGCGCGGTCACGGCCTCCGCCTCCAGTCCGTTGTCGGTTCCGATCAGCTTCCATCCGGTTCCCCGCCGGGTGGCGATGCCCAGATCGGTGGAAACCAGGAGTCCGCCCGCCGGATCCAGGCACAGGTCGGGGGAAATACTGGCGTGAGGCAGGCCGGAGTCTCTCGCTTCAAATTCGGATGACCCGGGAGGCCGCTCCAGCAGGCGGGTCGTGCTGCGAACCCACAAGGCTCCGGCCCGGTCGGTCAGAATGCGTTGCCATGGACCACCGTCCAGTCCTTCTCCCTCCACCACCCGAACGCCCGAATCCCGGTCGAGCCGGCACAACTTCTTCCCGCATCCGAACCAGAGGAGGCCCTTCGAGTCGGTGTGAATCGCATGGACCGGCGTTGGATAAGAACCGGAAATGGGCTTGAATTCGATGCGCCCGTTTCCCGATTCCGTTCCCCGATACAGAGCGGACCCGGTCCCGATGTAGAGGCGGCCGTCCGGGCCGGATTCGATCGCGGAGTGGCCCACCGGTCCCGCCGCTGGCGGCAGGGATACGGGTTCGAAGCGCGCGCCCCGCAGCCGGGCCGGACCGGCGTCGGATCCCACCCACAGGGTGCCGGAGGAACTCTCATGGATCGCCCGGATGCGCACTCCGGGCAACCCGTCGCGGCGGTCAAACCGCGTGAATCGGGCCCCGTCGTACCGGAACAGGCCGTTCACCGTGCCGGCCCACAGGAAGCCCCTGCGGTCCTGGTGCAGTTGGAATACGGCCAGCGCGGTCAGACCTTCTTCGTGGCTGTAATACTTGAAACTGTAACGCTCCGCGCACCGCGCGTTCCATCCAAGCGCCAACAGAAAAGTGAATCCGGCTACCCGGCGGCATATGCGGGCACTCCTACAACTCCGCGCTGACGAGCCCACACCCTCTCATCGGCCGCTTCGAGCCTGGGTTTTTCTACTTAATGTCGAGGATTTCCTTCTCTTTTGCCTTAGCCGCCTGGTCCAGCCTGGCTATATAGGTGTCGGTGAGCTTCTGGCTTTCCTCCAGCGCCCGGCGCTCGTCGTCCTCGCTGATGAGTTTGTCCTTCAGAGCCTTCTTCAGGTTTTCGTTGGCCTCGCGACGGATGTTGCGCAGCGACACCCGGTGGTCTTCGGCCAGGTGGTGCAACCGCTTGGCCAGTTCTTTGCGCCGCTCCTCGGTGAGCTGCGGGATCGGGACGCGGACGATCTTGCCGTCGTTCATCGGGTTGAGGCCGAGATCGGAGCCGCGGATCGCCTTCTCGATGGCGCCGATCATTGAGATGTCGTAAGGCTGGATGGTCACCATCGACGGCTCGGGCACATGGAGCGTGGCCACATGGCTGAGCGGCGAGGGCGTGCCGTAGTAATCCACGCGGATGCCGTCAAACAGGTTCACCGACGCGCGCCCGGTGCGGATGCTCGCCATGGCGTGCTGCAAATCGCCCAGAACCTTCTCCATGCGCGACCTGGCGTTGGCCTCGATCTCCTTGACCGACTTGAACGGGGTGTTCGTTGCTCCGGATTGCTGTCCTGTTTTCATGCTTCGCTCCCTGCTAACGGATCTCGGTTCCCACCGGCTCTCCCAGCGACATACGCATTATATTGCCCCGGTGGTTGAGATTGAAAACGACGATCGGCAGGCGGTTGTCCCGGCACATCGCCACCGCCGAAGCGTCCATGACGCCCAACTGCCGGGCGATGACCTCCTGATAGGACACCTGGCGGAACAGGGTGGCGTCGGGGTGCTTCAGCGGGTCCTTGTCGTAGACGCCGTCCACCCGCGTCGCCTTCGCCACCGCGTCGGCGCCGACCTCCAGGGCGCGCAGAGTGGCGGCCGTGTCGGTGGAAAAATAGGGGTTTGAGGTTCCCGCGGCGAAGATGACCACGCGGCCCTTCTCCAGGTGCCGCACCGCCCGCCGCCGGATGTAGGGCTCGGCCACCTGGCGCATCTCGATGGCCGTCATCACGCGCGTCGCCACGCCCTGCTTCTCCAGGGCCTGCTGCAAGGCCAGGGCGTTGATCACCGTGGCCAGCATGCCCATGTGATCCGCCGTGACACGGTCCATCTCGCGCGCCGCCGCCGCCACGCCCCGGAAGAAGTTCCCCCCGCCGACCACGATGCCCAGTTCGACGCCGGTGCGGGCCACCTCCGCCACCTCCTCGGCCAGCGCGCGCACGCGCCCCGAGTCGATGCCGAACGCGGCGCCTCCGGCCATCACTTCGCCGCTCAGCTTCAGGAGGATGCGCTTGTAGGGCATAGGCGGCCTTGCGGCGCCATTCGGCGCGGTTCAGTCCTTCTCGGCCGTCTCGCCCACCTTGAAGCGAACGAAACGCGCGACGGTGATGTTCTCGCCCAGCTTGGCGATCTTCTGTTTGATCACGTCGGTCACGGTGGTGGTGTTGTCCTTGATGAAGGGCTGCTCCAGCAGGCAGACCTCTTCGTAGAACTTGGCCATCCGTCCTTCGATAACCTTGTCGACGATCTTCTCCGGCTTTCCCTCGGCCAACGCCCGGGCGCGCTGGATGTCCTTCTCCTTCTCCAGCGCCTCGGAGGTGACGTCCTCCTTGCGGATGAAGCTGGGGCTGGCCGCGGCGATCTGCATCGCCAGGTCGTGTACAAGCTGCTGGAAGTCGTCGGTGCGAGCCACGAAGTCGGACTCGCAATTCACTTCCACCATCACCCCGAGTTGCGCGCCGGCGTGGATGTAGCTGCCGATGACGCCCTGCCGGGTGGTCCGCGCGCTCTTCTTGGAAGCGGCCGCGATGCCGCGCTTGCGCAGCACCACTTCGGCTTCGGCCAGGTCTCCCTTGGCCTCGTCCAGGGCCTTCTTGCACTCCATCATGCCGGCGCCGGTACGCTCCCGTAGCTGCTTGACTGTCTGTGCGGTAACTTCCGCCATGGTTTTCGTTCCTGACCTTAGAGATACTTGTCGACGGGTAAGTCCGCGGACTCGCCCTCTTTACTACCCGGTGACCTCGCCCAAGTCGGCGCTCTTCCGCGGCAGAGAGACCGACGGCAGATCCTCGTCGGTCAGACCCTCCGCCATCAGTTGCTCGGCGTACTGCGGGTCGAAATACTGGATCGCCTCCGGAATCTCCTCGATCGAGGTCTCATCGGCGATGATCTTCTCGGCGGCGAAATCCTGCTCGCTGGCCAGCGCCCGCCCTTCCACCACCGCCTCGGCGATCTTGTTGGTGAACAGCCGGATGGCGCGCAGGGCGTCGTCGTTGCCCGGAATCACGTAGTCCACTTCGTCCGGGTCGCAGTTGGTGTCCACTACCGCCACCACCGGGATACCCAGCTTGCGGGCTTCCTTCACCGCGATGGACTCCTTGTTCGAGTCGATCACGAACAGCAGGTCCGGCAGCCCTGGCATGTTCTTAATTCCCGCCAGGTTCTGCTCCAGGTGCTTGCGCTCGCGCTCCAGCCGGCCGATCTCCTTCTTCGCCCGCCCGGCGTAGGCGGTTTCGGTCGCCATCGTGTCCAGCTCTTTCAGCCGCTTGATGGAGCGCTGCACGGTCATCCAGTTGGTGAGCAGCCCGCCCAGCCAGCGCTGGTTGACGTAGTACTGCTCGCAGCGGACCGCCTCTTCGGCTACCGCCTCCTGGGCCTGGCGCTTGGTTCCCACGAATAGGACGTTCTTGCCCTGTTTGGCCATCTCGCCCACGTACAGCATCGCGTCCTTGAATAGTTTCAGGGTCTTCTGGAGGTCGATGATGTAAATTCCGTTGCGTTCGCCGAAGATGTACTCCTTCATCTTCGGATTCCAGCGCTTGGTCTGGTGCCCGAAGTGAACGCCGGCTTCGAGCAATTCCTTCATTGAAATCGAGGGCAAACTGCCTCCTTCTTGTCTGTCGGCCTCCGGCGCGCCGTCCAAACGAGATTTGCGTGCCGGAAGAGAAACCGTCTGTTAACGTTTCGAGAACTGGAACCGCTTGCGCGCGCCCTTCTGGCCATACTTCTTGCGCTCGTGCTCGCGCGGATCGCGGGTCAGATAACCGAGTTGCTTCAACTTGCCCCGCAGCTCGGAGTTGAACTCGCACAGCGCGCGGGCGATTCCTAAGCGGGCCGCTCCGGCCTGCCCCAGGACTCCCCCGCCGCCGGCGAGGATGAGAATGTCGAACTTGTCCGCCGTCTCGGTGGCGAGAAGCGGCTGGCGCACCTGCGCCCGCGCCGTCTCGTTGACGAAATACTGGTCCATGGCGCGGCCGTTGATCGTGATCTGGCCTTTGCCGGGACGAAGGAAAATACGCGCCACAGAACTCTTCCGGCGCCCTGTTCCCAAATACTGAACCAACGCTGCTGCCACTCGTCTACCTCGCCTTTCTCAATCCCTTAAGCCACCGGGAGCGAAACCGGCTTCTGCGCCTGGTGGGGATGCTTGTCGCCGGCATAGACCTTCAGCTTGGTCGCCATGTGCTTGCCGAGCTTCGTCTTCGGCAGCATGCCCTTGACGGCTTCCTCGACCAGACGCACGGGGCTGGCCGCCCGGACCTTGCGGGCCGTGACTTCCTTGAGACCGCCAGGATATCCCGAGTGCGTGCGGTAGATCTTCTGGTCCTCTTTCTTGCCGGTCAACCGGACCTTGGCGGCATTGACCACCACTACGTGATCCCCTGTGTCCAGGAACGGGGTATAGGAAGGCTTGTGCTTTCCCATCAGCACCATGGCCGCCTTGCTCGCCACCCGGCCGAGGACCAGGCCCTGGGCGTCGATAAGGTGCCAATTGCGCGTGATTTCCTTCCCGGACGGAATTTCTGTTTTCATGGACAGACTTTCTCCGTTCAAGTTCTACAAATCATCAGGTTAGCGGACCGCACGGGCTTCTGTCAAACTGAGACGGTGATGCTCGATGGGCTCGCCTTCTTGGCCGCCTCCGGCAGCGATGCCGTCAAACTCCCCCTGTCGATGCTGATTGTATTCGCCTCGGCCAAAATCCTCGACGAATTGTTCGAGCGCTTTCACCAGCCGGGAATTGTCGGCCAGATCCTGGCGGGAGTCCTGATTGGCCCCAGTGTGCTGGGATGGATGGCGCCGGACGAGTTCCTGTCGGCGCTGGCCGAACTGGGCGTCATGTTTCTTCTGTTCCGGGTGGGTCTCGAGGTGAAGGCTTCGGACCTGATGAAGGTCGGACCGACGGCGGCCTGGGTGGCCCTCTGCGGTGTGGCCGTCCCGTTCTCCCTGGGATGGGGTCTATTGCGGCTCTGGGGCGAACCGCAGATCGAGTCGCTCTTTGTCGGAGCGGCGATGGTCGCCACCAGCGTAGGCATTACGGCCCAGGTGCTGGCGGCCAAGGGCCTGTTGCAGGTACGAGCCAGCCGCATTATTCTGGCCGCGGCGGTGATCGACGACGTGCTCGGTCTGTTGATCCTGGCGCTGGTCAGCAGCCTGGCGAAGGGCAAAGTCAACCTTTTCGAACTGGCCCTGACGGCCGCTCTTGCCATCGGGTTCACGCTCATCGTGGTGAAGTGGGGCTCGCGGACCATGACCAGCGTGATCCCTCGCGTCCACGAGAGGCTGCGGGGCGCGGAAGCGCAGTTCGCCATGGCGCTCATCTTTCTGTTCGGCCTTTCCGTTTTGGCAGTCTACGCGGGTGTGGCGGCCATCATCGGCGCTTTCCTGGCGGGAATGGTGCTGGCGGAAAGCGTCGGCCACCGCGTTCACGATCTCGCCCAGGGCGTGACCGAACTGCTCGTTCCGTTCTTCCTGGCGGGAATTGGACTGCATTTCAGCCTCTCGGCGGTCTCCAACTGGGCGACCGTAACGCTTGCGGCTCTCGTCCTGCTGGCGGCGGCGCTGTCGAAGCTCATTGGCTGCGGCCTGGGAGCGTACCGGCTGGGTTGGGCCGATGCCTCGCGGATCGGCGTGGGAATGATCCCGCGCGGCGAGGTGGGCATGGTCGTGGCCCAGATCGGCCAGTCTTTCGGCGTCGTCGGAGAGCATGTCTATGCGGTCGTGGTGTTGATGTCGGTGGCGACGACCCTCGTCGCGCCCCCGCTGCTGAAACTCGCCTACCGGGGCGTCGAAAGGCCGCTGGAGGCGGAAGAGAGGTTCGGGATCGGCTGATCTCGCGGACCCTGCCCGGCCCTATTCGCGCATCCGGTCCAGGACGTGATACATCGGCAGGGCCACGGCGGCGTTCAACGCTCCCGAAATGGCGGTCTGCTGCGCGTCGAAGCCCACCTGCTGTCCCAGCAGGGCGCTGGCCAGAATCCAGTAGAAGAGCTGGTGGAAGAAGAAGAAGAAGAACGCCAGCACCAGGCGGACAAACTGGTTGTCGACATCGAAACGCAGACTGACCGAGGCCGCGAAGTACCCTACCAGCGTCTTGACGATGCCGAACATGCCCAGCGGCTGGCCGGAGAGGGAATCCTGCACCAGACCGATGGCCGCCCCCAGGAACAGGCCGCCGATGGGACCGCGCCGCATCAGCGCGAAGTAAACCGTGACCAGCAGCGGCATCTCCAGGTACGAGAGGTATTGGAAGAACAGCGGGACGTAGACCTGGAAGAGAATCGCCGCCAGTGGAGTCAGCAAGAGCGCCGCCGGACGGAACTTGCTGATGCGGCTCCGGCGCGGTGCGTCCGGGATCAGTCCTTCGCTGAACTCGGTCATTGTTGGCGCGGAGCGGCCCCAGCCTCGGGCGCCGGAGCCAGTGGCTTCGCGGCCGGAGTCTCGGCGGGTTTGAGCGGCTCGGTCCCGGGCTTCGCCGCCGGGACCTCGCCGGGTTTGGGCGCGGGCGGTCTCGGCGCGTCGGGACTTGCATTGAAATCCGGCGACCGGAAGCCCTCCCCGTAAGGGATGCCTTGCGATTCGCCGATACGGCGGTAGCGCTCCCGCAACCGGTCGGCGTCGGTCTGAAGGGCGGACTGCTTTCGGTCGGCCGGCGGTTGCTGGGCCGCCTCGCCCGTGTCGGCCGGCGGCGCGGGCATCATGTAGACCGCCTGCGAGGGCGGCGCCTGCGTCTCGGGAACGAACTGATGTACGCCTTCCAGGACGATCAGCACCTCTTCCAGGCCGTGCTGGAAACCGGTGGGCGTCACGTAGATCTCTTTGTTGAAGTTCTTGCCCGGCCGCACCACGGTGGCCACCCCCGCCGGCATGCCCTTGGGGAAGATCCGGTCGTCGCCCGAGGTGTAGAACACTTCTCCGACCTCGACCTTCTCCTCGTTCTGCACGTAGTCGACCAGGCAGGTGCTGTGGCCCTGCCCTTTGAGGGTGCCGTGAACGCGGTTCTTCTGCGAGATGACGCCGGCGGCGAAGTTGGGATCGGTGATCAGCATCACCTGTGACGCGGTGGGGTAGGTGGCAATCACCTTGCCGACGATGCCGTCGGCGGTGATCACGGCCATGCCTTTCATCACCCCGGCCACCGACCCTCGATCCACGAAGACGATCTTGGAGTTGGTCCCCGTGCCGGTGCCGATGATGCGCGCCGCCAGAGTCTTCGACGGCGACC
>CAYOTD010000101.1:0-10920 GCA_964406685.1 uncultured Solibacteraceae bacterium
GAGGTGCCAGCGCTGCGCCAGGCGGCGGCGGACGCGACGGCTACCAAGGATCTCGCCGTGCGCGAGGCCGTGACCGCCAAGGGCGCGACGCTCGCCCGGGACCGCGAGATCGCGCGCCTGACGGCCGCCAACGCCGATCTGACGGCCGCGGGCGAGCACCTCCGGTCGCGGGGGGCCGAGTCGTGGCAGGCGCTCAAGGCGGCCCGCGAGGACCGCACCGCGGCGATCAAGCGCGCGGACGGCTACCAGCAGGCGATGGACGCGCTGCTGAGCCAGCTCGAGGCGATCGGCGCGCTGTTGCTCGGGCCTGCCAGCGCGGACGTGCCCGCGCTCCTCGACGCGGCCGTGGCGGCGACGGACCCGGACGCGGCGGCCAAGCGGGCGGCGCTGGCGGCGGTCGCGGAGGCGGGACGCGCGCCGCTGGAAGACGCGAAGCCTGCGCTGCCGTCGATCCCGTCGGATGCAAGCGGTACGGTTGGATGATGGGAGATCTCTTGCGAGCCCCGTTCCCTTGGTTCGGCGGGAAGTCCCGCGTGTCCGATCTCGTCTGGGATCGCCTCGGCGCCGACGTGGTAAACTACGTGGAACCGTTCTTCGGGTCGGGTGCAGTGCTGCTCGGGCGCCCCGGATACGACGCAGCAACGATGACGGAGACGATCAACGACAAGGACGGCTTCATCTGTAACCTCTGGCGCGCGATCAAGGCCGATCCCGAGGCGGTCGCGGCGCACGCCGACTGGCCGCAGAACGAGAACGATCTGCACGCGCGGCATGCGTGGCTTGTCGGACAGCGCGAGACGTTGGTGGAGCGGATCGAAGGCGACCCCGAGTTTTTCGACGCGAAGATCGCCGGATGGTGGGTCTGGGGGATCTGCTTGTGGATCGGATCCGGGTGGTGCTCGGGCAACGGACCCTGGGGGGTGGAAGATGGGCAGCTCCTCCACCTGGGGAATCGCGGGAGGGGGATCAACCGGCAGCTCCTCCACCTGGGGAATCGCGGGAGGGGGATCAAAGAGTGGTTCGAGACACTCTCGGAGCGACTGCGCGGAGCGCGGATTTGTTCGGGAGATTGGGCGCGCGTCTGTGGACCATCTGTGACGTTCAGGCATGGTACGACCGGCGTGTTCCTCGATCCGCCGTACGGCGACGAGGCGGGGCGCTGCGACGACGTATACGCGGAGGATAGCGGGAGCATTGCGGCGGACGTTCGGATGTGGTGTCGCGAGAACGGGGACAACAAGCTACTTCGGATCGCTCTCTGCGGCTACGCGGGCGAGCACGACGCGCTTGAGGCGCATGGGTGGGACGTGGTCGCGTGGAAGGCCAAGGGCGGCTACGGGTCGCAGGGGGACGGGGACGGTCGCGAGAACGCCGCGCGGGAACGGATCTGGTTCTCGCCGCACTGCCTACACGCGCGGCAGGGTAGGTTGTTCTGATGCGATGCGCTTGCGGCGCCCGTCTCCGCGTCCGCCAGACGCGGGATACGACCGGGACCGGGGTGAGCGGGGTATCTGGTCGCCAGGTGGAGGCGTGGCTGGCGGCGCACGGCATCGACGACGACGCGACGGTGACCGTGCGGGACCGCGTGTGCGACGGGTGCGGGCGCGTGGTGGGCACGGCCGAGCTGTCGATTGAGGCGATGTCGAAAATAGCTTGACAACCGCAACCATCCGATCGATACTTGCGGGGAGGTGGGCATGGTACGATCCGACGACGAGGGGCCGCGCTGGCCGCAGTACGCCACGGCCGCGGCGGCGGCGGTGGGCGTGGCGGTGATCTGGTACGGCGAGCGGAAGTCGGATGAGTTCGAGCGGTACTGCGAAGTGGCGGACGAATCCGAAGAAGATGCGGGTAATCAACCCGTGGAAGGTTCGGCCGTGTCCGACCTGGCGCCGAGCCCCTTCGGCGCTGATGGATGGGTGGAGTGACGAAGCGCGCCAAGATCGCTGCCGACCACCGGGACGCCGTGGCCGACGTCGAGGCGGTCGCCGACCGGCCGAGCACCGGGGCGCGCCGCGCGCGGGGCAAGCGGCGGCCGTGGGTGGTTGAGTACCGCGCCGAGAAAAATCATGAGCGCGTATCGTTTTTCTACAAGCACGATGGCGAGTGGCACCAGTACGGAAACGGGTACGAGAACCAGCGCGGCGCAGAGTCCGCGATGCGCACGCTTCGACTGCAAAACGAGTCCTTCGGAAAGCTGTCGAATACCGCGTTTCACCGTGCGATCGAGTGGCGCGTGCGGAACACGGAAGAAGGAGCGGAAAAATGAAGATCCTGACCCCGGCGGAGATTTACGAACTGTTACCCGATCGGCTAAATACGCTCGCCGAGGCGCGCGGGTTCACGGTCGGGTTCGAGCTGTGCCAGGAAATGGCGCGGAGCGAACCGTACGAGGCCCGCAAGGCGGAGTTTTGCCGGTCGTGCGCGTACCCGGATCGGGCCGATGCGCTCGGCGCGCAGGTGCTCGAGCAGGCCGCGCGGATCAAGGAGTTGGAACAAGATTCGGATTTCACGAAGCAGTGGTATGCGGTGCGCATCAAGAGGATCCGCGATCTATTGCGCGGAACCGAACTCTGGACCGAATACAACTGCATCATGGCCAACGGCGTGGCGAACAGCTCGGAGCCGCCGAGGTATGGTCAATTGATGAACATCCTAAGACACAACTACGAAGAGGAACAGAAAAAGAATGCAGCCGCACGCCACCGGATCGCGGAGCTGGAGACCGCCGTGGCGGCCGCCGAGGAGCGGGGCGCCCGCGCGGCGAAGGAGGGGTGAGATGGGACATGAGGCAGACCGAATACAGACGGCATTAACTGGATCACGTAGTGGCGAACAAGATCAAGCATTCTGTTGTCCTAGCCAGTTCCAAAATACTATCCAGCGACGATCAAGCAAATGAGAAGGTGCCACAATGACCAGCAACAAGGCACATCACGTCTGCTACTGCCACACCTGTAAGCGGGAGATCCGGTCGCTCGGCATCGCGGCACACCGACAGATGCACCTGAACCGGGGCGAGGTGGTGACGATCACCTATTCGGGTGGGGAGACGAAGACGCACGGGAGGAAGCCATGACTGATAATGAGATCCAGAGGAAGTTAAATCAGCTCGTGAAGATCGCGAACGACCTTTCGGCAGAGGCACGAAATCGCTGGGGAGAGGGTTCGGGTCTTTACTACGCCGATGGGGCATTTAACCTGCACGATCCCAGCTTGCACGAAGGTGTAGGGGATATGAATCCCGAGGCCGTGCACTTTCGCTCGCTGGATCTGTGTCGCATGGATGGAGGTGCGTGGTGAAAGAATCTGACCTCGTGACGCTGACGCTGCCAGACGGCCGGGAGATCCGGCCCAGGATGGTGGATGGTGAGCCGGTGTGCGACCGAGGATGTGATATTTATATGGACGGTGGACGATGACGCCCGCGCGTCGTTGGGCGCAGGCGCACGCCCCCGCGAGCTGCCAGGCGACGGCCGTGGCGGCGTTCGAGGCCGGGGCGCGTGCGTTCGCGGAGATGCTGCCGAACACGGAGATCTGCGCGGACGCGTTGACACCGCCGCACTATCCGCGCATGACGACGGTGATGGAGTTCATGGAGGAATTTCTGAAATGCGAGGAGTAATACCAATGCCTGATATTTCCAAGTGTGACGGGGAGGGCTGCCCGCGCCGGGATCGGTGCTACCGCTACGTCACGCCGGGTTGCCGCTGGCAGTCGAGCTTTGCAGCGCCGCCCCTGTGTGAGGACGGGTGTGAGGAGTTCATTCCGCTGAAGGAGAAGGAAACCGACCATGGATAAAGCCGTCATCATCGGCATCAACAACGCGCCCATCGCGCCGCGTCTGCGCGGGTGTCGGACGGACGCGACCGCACTGGCGGAACGCCTCGTGCAGCGGTACGGCTTCGCGCCCGAGAACGTGCGACTGCTCTTTGACGAGCGCGCCACGGCGGCGGCCATCCGCGAGCGCATCGGCTGGCTTCGCGCGGGCAACACGGAGGATGACCGGATCGTGTTCGCGTTCAGCGGCCACGGCGTGCGGCAGACGTATCGCGCGCACCACGGCGGCCTTGCGGGTACGCACGAGGCGCTGGTCGCGCACGACTTCTCCTGGGACGTCGACGACAGCGGGATCCGCGACATCTGGCTGGCGAGCACATTCAACGATTCCGGATTCTTGGGGCACAAGACCGTGATCCTCGACTGCTGCCATGCGGGCGGCATGGACCGCTCGTTCGTGCGCCGGGTGACGCGGCGGACGCGGACGGCGCGCGGGGTCGAAGCGCCAGCAGACATCGCGTGGCGTCGCACCGGAGCTGTCCCTGAGTCCGCAACACGCTCGGTGCTTGTGACGCCAACACGCTTCACGCTGTTCGCGGCCTGCACGGCCACACAGACGGCGGCGGACTGCTACGAGGACAAGGCGTGGCGCGGGGCGTTCAGTTGGGGCTACGCGACGATGCTGGACCAGGGTGGATCGAAATCGCCACTATCGGTCATCCGCGACGCCGAAAACAAGTTCCTCGCGAAGCGCGGCTATCCGCAGGACCCGCGCGCTGTTGGGCTCGAAGTCGGCCGGCCGCTGTTCGGAGGGGTGCGATGACGATCGAAATATCCCAGCGTGTTCTTCTCTGCTTCACGGCCGGGCGCGGCCCGTTCGCCTGGGCCATCCGCCGCCTCACCGGCTCCGACGTCAACCACGCGTTTGTCGCCTGGGAGAGCGCCGAGCTGGGCGGCTGGGTGACCATCCCGCAGGCGGACGAGCGCGGCTGCGTGGCCGTGGCGGCCGAGTCGGTGCCGCACACGCGCATCGAGTGCTACGAGGCGCCGAGCTACACCCTAGCACGCGGCCTGCCCGCGATGCGGCGCATCCTCGGGCTCGGCTACGACTGGCGCGGCATCGTCGGATTCCTCGCGCGGCTGCTCGCCTGGCGCCTACTCCGGCGGCGCATCCGCAACCCGTGGCAGGACGACGATCGCTTCTTCTGCTCTGAGGCGGTAACCACGTTCCTGGCGGCGGCTGGGGTGCCGTGGGCGCGGGCCGGGCGCAGCCTGCTGTTCGCCGCCTCGACGCACCCGGGCGAGTTGCGGGACGCCGTGCGGGAGGATGACCAGTTCCGGCGCGTGGCGCCCCCACCGTGGGAGGTGGGCGCGTGAGGTGGCAGCTCCCGGCCGACCCGACGCGCGAGGACCCGCCCGATCCGCCCGCCGACGATCCCAGTTGACACGCTCAATTTGTGCCACTACCCTGAACGCATGACACGATCCCCCGACCCCACGCACACCCGTTCCTTTTGCAAGGCCCAGGCCGCCACGCTCCGCGCGTTCGCCGCCGGGGCCGCCGCGCGCTGGGGCGCCCGGGCGGTCGCCGAGCGCCTGTGCGTGGCCCGAACGGGTGCCTACGCGGGGGCCAACCCCGTGCGCATCCTGTCGACCGTGGCCGCCGCGCTGACCTTCCTCGCCGACCGCGGGCTGGCCGACCGGCGGCTGGAGGTGTCGACCCTGGGGCGGCAGCACTACACGTACCAGATCACCGAGGCGGGCGCCCTGGCGGCTCGTCGACTGGAAGAAAGGAAATCACGATGAGCAACCGAAGTGCGCGCCGCCACTGGCGGAACGGTCAACGCATCAACGAGCGTCGTCACGGCAACTGCGACCATCAGTGGGTCGGAGAAAGTCCCTGCGTGCGCTGTGGGCGGGTGCGCAAGTCGAAGTGTAGGATGCGACCCCTGCGGCGCAAGATCCTTGGCGTGCGCTAATGGGCGACCTCGCGCAGCCGCGCCTCGTCATCGAGTACCGCCCGAAGCCCAACTGCAAGCGCTGCGGCGGCCGGGGCACCCACGGCTATCGCACGACGCTGGTCCCGCAGCCGGACGGCACGAAGCGCTGGGAGCGCGGCAGCCCCGTGCGGTGCGCGTGCTGCAAGGCCGTACAGCGCACGGTGGACACCGCGGCTGACACGCCCACCCCGCCGCCCGCGGCCCCGTAGGATGGCCCGCGAGGTCATCGGCGCCGTCGACCCGCGCTACCGCCCCCCGGTGGGGCACCTGTACCGGCCCGCCGCCAGCATCCAGCGCGACACGCCCGCCGCCCTCCAGCAGCAGTGGGAGGCCGTGCGCTGGCGCCGCATCCTGGACGCCCGCGCGGACTTCCGGGCGTTCATGGAGTACGCGATCCAGGACTCCGAGACGGGCGCGCCCGTCGAACTCCAGTGGTTCCACGAGGAGTGGTGCGACGCGATGGACGCCCACCCGCGTGTATGCATCGTCGCTCCCCGCAGCCACGGCAAGTCGACCGTCATCATCGCGCGCGTCGTCTGGGAGCTGGGCCGCAACCCCAACCTGCGCATCAAGATCGCCTGCGAGGACCAGCCGGCCGCGGTCAAGCGCCTCGGCGAGATCAAGCGGCACATCGAGAAGAACCCGCGCGTGCGCGAGGTGTTTCCGCACCTGCGGCCCGGCGACCTGTGGTCGAAGACCCAGATCACCGTGGAGCGCGGCCTCATCGACAAGGACCCGAGCGTCGAGGCGCAGGGCGTGCTCGGGGGCGCCACGGGCGGCCGGTGCGACCTGCTCATTGGCGACGACGTGGTGGGGCGCCGCAACGCTCTCACGACGCCCGCGCTGCGCGACGCCGTCAAGCAGGCGTGGTACGCCGACTGGCTCAACCTCGCCGGAATGCGAAGCCGCGTGTGGGTCATCTGCACGCTATGGCATAATTGTCTACCATCGGATGCGCCAGTACCCACTGAGAATGGCGTGTTTTTGGCTGGATCGATTACGACGGATTCCAGGCTGCGCGTCGGACCAGGCGCATGGGAGAATCCGCGCGCGATAACGCGGCGATCCTACGACGGTCAGATATTCAACATCACCATCGGTGCGTGTACGGACGCGTTGAGGTGTACGCCAGATCACAGATGGCCGACGCGCAGGGGTGACGTTTCCGCAGCGGACTTACGTGTCGGAGACTGGGTGCGCCTCGATATTGATCCTGTCAACGAGTGGTCCGTTTCCGATGCGGAGCACATTGGTCCACATCCAGAACCGGAGGCGGAGCGAGTAGAGACTGGTCATCATCCGTCCGAACGACTGGCATCTACCGTTGAATGGGTACAAACTTGCATTGGCGATGGGATGAGCTATGCGGAGATCGGGAAACGCGCTGGTCGTCGTAGTGGAAAATCATGGACGAACTCGATCGTGCGCAGATTTGGCCTACGCCCGAGAAGCGCGCGCCATGTGCTACGGCGCTCTCCGGGGGCGCTCCCAGAGTTTTGGCGTCTATGCGGATATTACTGCGCCGAAGGCGACATAAACGCGCACAACAACGCAGTCCGCCTAGTATTTGGATACAACGCGGAGGAACGACAATTCGTCGCCGATGCCGTAAAGTGCGTGCGATCAGCACTTGGTGTTCGCGTCGCAGTGCATCATCTCGCCCACGCTACCGTAGTACAATTTTCGTGCAGATCCTTCTCCGATTGGTGCAAGAAGACATTCGGGAAGTTATCTGAAAATATCAGGCTTCCAGCATGGTTCGGATACCTTCCGCGCCATCTAATCGACGCATGGATGCTAGGATACTGGAACGGGGATGGATCTCATAGCCCCCAGATGGGCCAATGCGCGGCGCGATTTGGGACAGTATCCATGTCGTTAGCATACGATCTACGTCGACTCATCCCGGCCGTTTATAACGTTCCAGCCGCAGTGTACCGAAGCAAAAAGAAGAACTCCCAGGACTGTTTCGATGTGAGAAGCTCCGATGTTGTACTAAAAGAGATCGGGGCGAACATTGTTCCTACCGCACGTAGTAGAACACGTAAATCTCGCGCCATGGAGTTGCGCGATGGGGCGCAGTGGATGCGTGTGCGGAAAATCTCCCAATCCAGGTGGCGAGGAGAAGTGGTGGACGTCGCAACTTCCACCGGATACTTCGACGCTTGTATGGCTACGTCACACAATTCCGACCTGAACCACGAACTGCGCGATAACGCCGAGTGGCACACGGTCTTCCAGGCCATCGACGGCTACGCGTCCGTCTGGCCGGACGGGCGCCCAGAGGCATGGCTTCGCGAGAAGCGCGCGCTCATCGGCGCGACGGAGTACGCCCGCGGCTTCGCGAACAAGCCGCAGGATGAGTCTGACTCGCCGGTTGACGCGAGCACCATCGAGTACGTCCCGGCGGCAGCCGTCCCCCCGTTAGAGGATCTTGACGTTTACGCCAGCTACGACGTAGCGACGGAGACGGCGGAGCGTAACGACTTCACGACCGAGGTCGTCATCGGCATCCACCACCCATCGCGCACCGTTTTCGTCCTTGACGCCGAGGCGCGGAAGGTCACGCGGTCCCGGCAATCGGCGTGGGTGCACGCGTCCTGGAAGCGGTGGCGGCCGTCCCGCATCCTCATCGAGTCGATCGGCAACGACCTGGCGCTGTGGGTGCTCAACGACTATCCCGCACTGGACGGGATCGTGGAGCGCGTCAAGAACCTCCAGACGGCGGGGTCGAAGCTCCAGCGATTGACGGCGGTCACGCCGTTCTTGGAGCGCGGGCAGGTCGTGTTCCTGGACCACCTGGACCCCGCCAACCCGGCGTTCGATCCGAGCCGCGGGAACTTGATCGAGGAACTCGTGGACTTCGGCATCGCGGCGCACGATGACCTCTGTGACGCGTGGGTGCAGGCGATCGACGCCGCGCGCTACTACGCGCTTGACCGCTGGGCGGCGCGCGGTGCTACCCTGGGGGCGCGGGTAACCAGCGGCGCGCCGCCAACAAAAGGACCGGCACATGGCCAAGAGAACAACGACGAGTGGTGATGCGGGCCAGCGTGCGCTCCTCGCGCGGGCGGCGGGCGGATCGGACGAGGCGGGCGCGCTCCGCGCCATCCAGGCGGACGACGCCGCGTGGGCTGCGGCCGGGGCGGCCAAGCCCTACTATCCCATGGCGGCGCTCCTGCGCATCGTCGACCAGTCGAGCATCCTACCGCAGTGCATCGAGGCCATGGCGGGCGGCATCGACGGCTGGGGGCACACCTTCGAGCCGCGCGTCGACATCGACGCCAAGGATCTGGACGATCAGATCCGGGCGGCCATCGTGCTCGAGCGCGAGGCGGACGCCCGCGAGGCAGCCCTGGCGCGGGGGGAGACGGACTGGACGGCGGACTATGCGGTCGACGACGCCGAGGTCCGGGAACGCCGCGCGACGCTCGAGCGCCAGGTGCACATCCAGCGCTTCCGCGCGGAGGCGTTCTTCGAGGCGTGCGCGGTTGGCGGGAGCGCGACGAGCGCCCCGTGGGTAGAGTTGCGGCGGCGCATGCGGCGCGACCAGTACGCCGTAGGGCATGGCGTGCTCGAGGTCGTGCGCGACGCGACGGGCGATCCCGCGCAGGTGGGCTACGTCCCGGCGCACACCATCCTGCCGCGGGCCAAGCAGCCGCCGCCCGTGGTGGTGGACGTCGAGGTGCCCGTGAGCCCCATCGCGACGCGGACCGTCAAGCGCCGCGTGGAGTTCCAACACTACGTGCAGCAGGTCGGGACCAGGATGGTGTACTTCAAGGACTTTGGCGATCCGCGCGTTGTCTCGGGCGCCACGGGGGAGATCTACAAGTCGGCGGCGGCGCTGCATAGCGCGGAGGACAAGCGCGATACCAAGGTCGCCGAGGCGACCGAGGTGCTGTACTTCCCGCTGCACTCGCCGCTGGACCCGGCGGGCCTCATCCCGTGGGGCGGCCAGGTGCCGAACGTGCTCGGCCTGCGCGCGGCCGAGGAGGTCAACTACTCCTGGTTCGATGACAAGTGCGTGCCGCCGGGCGCCTGGATCATTACGGGCGGCATGCTCGAGGCTAATGTGAAGGCGGCCCTTGAAGACCACATCAGCACGAACATCAAGGGCCGCGCCAACTACTACCGGCCGCTCATCATCGAGCTTGTGGCGCCCTCGGGAGTCCGCGGCGAGAAGGTAGAGCAGCCCAAGGTCCAATGGCTGAGCTTCCGCGCGGACCTCCAGGACGACGCCACGCACCAGGCGTACACGGCCAGCGCGCGCGACAACGTGCGCAGCGCCTTCCGGCTGCCCAAGATGCTGACCGGCGACGTGCAGGCCGACCTCACGCGCGCCAACGCCTACGCGTCGCTGGAGTTCGCGGACACGCACGTCTACACGCCGCCGCGGCGGGCCTTCGACTGGGTCATGAACACGACCCTGCTGCCCGCGCTGGGCATCACGCTCTACCGCTTCGTGTCGCTGGGGCCGGACCTCACCGACCCCGAGACCATCACCCAGGTGATCGACGTGGCGGCCAAGCACGGGGGCGCCCTGCCGGGCGACGTGCGGGCCGTAGCCAACCGCCTGCTGCCCGTGCCGCTGCCGCCGTACGCCGACGCGCCGTGGACGCAACAGCCGCTGGCGCTGACGCTCGCGGGGTTCGCGGCCGACCAGTTGGGCGTCCCCGCGGACCAGGTGGGGCGCGAGGTGCTCGCGGCGTTCGGCCGGGACGCCCCGCCCGAAAAGCGCGCGCTGGCCACGAAGATCCTGGGCGACTTCTTCGCGTCGTGCGGCTACGAGCTGCAGCGCGTCACGGCCCTCGATACGGAGGCGCTGTGACGGCCGCGCCGCCCACCTACCGCGTGCGCCCCAACGTGAGCCGCGCGGGGTACGCCAAGCCCGCGCCCGGCGAGCTGGTGCGGCACGTGGACGCGCAGGGGCAGCCCACCGACAACTGGCGCCTCTGCTGCCCGCTGTGCGGGCGCCGCATGTCGGCGTTCGCCGCGCAAGAGGGGCCGGACGACGCGCCAACGCTGGTGCAGCCGCTGCGCTGCGGGTGCGTCGCGCGGTGCGGGCGTTGGTTCCGCATCACCGCCGGCCGCGCGGTGGCGGTGGACCCGCCGGGGCGCGCGGGCGCCGATCTCTTCGCTG
>CAYOTD010000102.1:0-1806 GCA_964406685.1 uncultured Solibacteraceae bacterium
CGCTGGAAAACTCACGCACGGCGCTGGGTACGATGGAACCGATCTGGTTGTTCTGCCCTTCCAGACGCAACAGGAACTCCATCGAGCGGCAGTAGGGACGCAGTTCCTCGTGCGCCTCCCGCTCCCATGGTTGATCCAGCAGAGCCACCAGGTGCAGATCGGTGAGCGCGCCGAGGGCTCGCACCATCTGGCTCATGAAAACGCCGCCGCCGTGCACCGGCGGGCAGATGGCGTAGGGCGACACAAACAGCACGCGCAGCCTGGCGGGCGCCTCGCGCGGCGCCAGGAAGCGATCGCGGTAGTAGCCGCCCAACGGGCGGCGGAAGGCCTCGGTGTCGCCGATCACCGCCAGCCGGCGCGCGTGCCAGCGGCCCCGCAAGGCACCAGGGAGCTGGATGAAGGCGCGGCAGATTCCCTCGACGCTGGCCCGCTCCGGGGAATCGCCTAGCGCCAGGCTCAGCCACGACCCGGTCAGCACGCAGGTGAAATGCGAGGCCAGCCGCCGCCATTCATGGATGTTCTTCCAGACGAACAGCAGGAAGTTCTTCCGGAGAACGTTTTGAATCTGGCCGTCGCTGAAGCGCTTGCCGATGGTGCCCCGGTGTTCGTGCCAGACCACGCTGCGCGGCTGATAGAAGATCTTCCAACCCCGCTTCCAGGCCAGGTAGCCCAGGTCGGTGTCTTCCAGATAGAACGGCGCCAGCAGAGAGTCGAAGCCTCCCAACTCGAAGAACTTGGCGCGGTCGAAGGCGCACGAGCCGCCGCCGCCGTAGAAACAAGGATAGAGGTCCTGGATCGCATCGTCGGCGCGGTGACGCACCCGCAGCGTGCCGTCGGCCCACCAGCCCTGGGTCAGCCCGGTTTCTTCGCGCACGCGCGCCGGGTCGCTGAAGAAGATCTGGCAGGAAACGGCGAACACGTCGTCGCCGGCGAAACCATCGAGCAAGGGCTGGAGAAAGCCGCGGTCGACGCGCATGTCGCTGTTCAGCAGGACGACGATATCGTTGCGCGCGGCGCGGAAGCCGGCGTTCGATCCGCCTCCGAAGCCCAGGTTGCGCTCCAGCGCCACGAGCTTGACTTCGGGAAACCGCGCGCGCACGAAATCGGCGCTGCCGTCGGCGGAGCCATTGTCGACGACAATGACTTCGTTGGCCGGGTTGCCGCTCATGGCTTCGACCACCGAGGGCAGGTATTTCTCCAGCAAGTCCCGCCCGTTCCAGTTGGGGATCACGACGCTGGCCGCGGAGGCGTCGGGCCGGCGGTTGCGCGGCGGCCGCCGGCGTCCGAACACCGCCCAGGCGAGATCCGCCACCAGAAGGGCGCCGGCGCTCACCATCGTCAGCGGAAGAGAGAGAAGCAAGAGAGGAACCGCTCGCAGGAATCCAAGGAACCTGTCCCAGCGGGACCCCTCGCTCGCCATCTACTTGTTCCCAAGCTCCGGTCCGAGACCGATGGTCCGGCCCAAGCGGATCCATCGCGAGGCCTGCACCATCGCCAGTTTCGCTTCCAGGTCCTGGACCTTCCGATCCAGGGAAAGAGCCCAGTTGGTGCGTTCTTCCACGGTTCGCTCGGCCGTGTCGAGCAGTGCGACGCACTTGGCCAACTCCAGACGAGAGGCTTCCAGATCGGCGCCTATGCGACGCTCGATGCCCAGCGCCCACTCGGTCTTTTCGCGGTTGATCTGTTCGAGTTCGGCCACCTTGGCCTCGTATTGGGCGACGGCTTCCCGCGCGGCCCGATGCTCCTCGTCCAGCTCTGCCTGAAGCTGGACGATGCGCTGGCCGGCTTCCTCGACCTGGCGGTTCA
>CAYOTD010000102.1:1816-6098 GCA_964406685.1 uncultured Solibacteraceae bacterium
GCCCAGCGGTTCTTCGCCTCCAGTTCCTCGGTCTGCGCGCGAGACAGGTCGACCAGTTGCCGCTTTTCGGCGTTGAGCGTGTCGATCCACCGGTCCTTGGTGACGAGTTCCTCTTCCAGCCGCGCGATGTGAAGCTCACGCTCTCGCAGGAGGTTGGTCGTGCTGGGCAGATAGATGAAGGTCGGAGCGCCGGTCTGCGGCGCGCAGGCGCAAACGGCCAGGAAGAAGTGCGACTCCGCGGGCGCAGGGCCGCCTCCTTCCACCCGCACCTCGGCCGCGCCGCCGGCCTCGACCGGACGGAAGACGATGCCCTCGACATGGTTCTCGACGAACATCGAAACGTGCGGGAACTCGCTGAGCAGAGCCTGCCGGAACTCGTCGAATTCGAACTCGTGAACGTGAAACGGGTTCGGACCGGACTGGCGCCGGGAGTCGGCATAGTAAGCCTTGTTCGGCGTGGAGACGATGAACTGCCCGCCCGGGGAAAGCACGCGGTGCGCTTCGCGGATCAGCGACGGCCACTCCTCGATGTGCTCGATGACCTCGAAGGCGACCACCAGGTCGAAGCTTCGGCCCGCGAAAGGCAACGCCGCGCACGAGCTTCGGAGATATCGCAGGTTTGGAGCCCGGTAGGTGGCCGCCGCGTATTCCACCGCCTCCGGCGAGACATCCACGCCGACCGCGCGGGAGGCCACCCGCGCCAGCTCGCCCGTCCCGTACCCCGTGCCGCATCCGGCGTCGAGCACTCGTTTCTTCCACCCCAGCCGGGCAGCGAAGGCGTAGCGCGCCAGGTGTTCGTTCCACAGATCCGGGTCCACCCGTCCCGGCACCACCCGTTCCCCGGTGAACTCAGTCAAGGCTCTCACCCGCAAGGCTTTCCGCCAGGCGCCGGTTCACTTCCACCCGGCAGGGCAAGCGCAAGTAGCCGTAGATTTGACCCTCACCGTGTCCCATTTGCAGCGTAATCGCGTTGTCGATCCAGTCACACATTTTATAGCGGACCAGATCGCCGTCGGCGATGGCAGGCGAGAAGGAGAACGACGCCGGGTACAGCTCCGGCAGGTCGATGTGGAAATCGACCGTGACAACGTCACCTGCCTTGAGCGGCGGCAGGTCGCGGCGCTCGCGCGTGGTGTTGGTACCCGAGAAGTCCACTCCCAGGTGGTTGCGGAGCATGAAACCGACGTTGGGCGTGGCGATCTCCTCCCTGGCGCGCGCGCTGATGCGGACCACAATGCGCTGGCGCGGCTCCAGCAGCCTCAGCGGCATCCCCTGCCGGTCATAAATCTGGATGCCGATCACCTCGGCGCGGCCGTCCCCGTAACGATGGTCGATGTTGGGAATGGTATCGACCACTTCCGGGGCGTTCGCCGGCAGGCCGGTCGCACGGCTGGCGGGCGCGGGCAGGTTGTGGCCCAAGTAAGCGGAGTCCTTCTCCACCATCGCGGCCAGGTACTTGGCCACCACCTTTTCGGTTTCGCCGAACTCGCGCAGGCAGCCGCGGTCGAGCCACAGGGTGCGGTCGCCGATGGCCTTCACGTCGCCTGTGGCGTGGGAGACAAACAGAATCGTGATCCCGCGGGAGCGCAACTCGTGCACCTTTCGCATACAGCGCTGGCGGAAGTAGATGTCTCCCACGGCGAGCGCTTCGTCCACCAGCAGGATCTCGGGGTCGACGTGAATCGCCACCGCGAACGCCAGGCGCACCACCATGCCGCTGGAGTAGGTCTTCACCGGCTGGTGGATGAACTCGCCGATCTCGGCGAATTCCTCGATGGCCTTGTAGCGGCGGTCGATCTCCCGCGAAGACAACCCAAGAATGGCGCCGTTCAGATACACGTTGTCACGCCCGGTGAATTCGGGATTGAAGCCCGAACCCAGTTCCAGCAACGCGGACACCCGTCCGTTCACGCGGGCCTCGCCGCTGGTTGGCCGGAGGATGCCCGCGACGATCTGGAGCATGGTGCTTTTGCCCGAACCGTTCTCACCGATGATGCAGAAGGTCTCGCCCCGGCGGATCTCGATGGTCAAATCGTGCAAGGCCCAGAAATCGCGGTGATACCGAAGACGATTGAACGTGGCCAGTTCCTTCAGCCGGTCGCCGGGGGAGTCGTAAATCGCGTAGCTTTTGGAAACTCGATTGAACTCAACAACATTCACAAGCGGAATCCTGGGTGTGGAGGCGCAGCCACTACACAGACTCTAATGGAGGGGAAACGGCGGTGTCAAACAGATGAGGGGTCTTGAAAGCTACAGGGCGGCCGCCGGCCCCCCGCTGTGACGGTCGATTTGCGCGACGCCTCGCGCTCCGACCATGACGCTGGCTGGAATTGACCTTCCGTTAGCGGTGCAAATTACCGCACGCTCGCGGTTCCGTGGAACCGTAGCCGGCGTTTCAGGTTCACAGCCAGTCAGCCAAGGAAGCCGGTAGCCGCCCCATCTTGTGGACGTTGTCTATTGGACTTCCTCCTGCGTAAATACCTCCTTGTCGAGGTCGATCCCGGCCTCTGGGCCGGTTTCTAGCCTTACTATGTTCCTTTCCCGTTCGCTTGTCAAGAGAGTTGAACGGGCGGCAATCGCAGATTCGGACGGTAGGCGGACGGCCTCCCGGCCTTTCCGCCCCGTCATGATACACCTCGGGAAGTGGTAGACTAACGCGCTGGCCGGAGTGGTCGGCTCCGGCACAACGCTTCGTACTGGCTCGAATGAAGCTCGGCCCTGCATTGACGATTGCGGCGGTCGCCCTGGCGGCCGCGCTGCTCCGCTTCCCGGATCTCGGCGACCGGCCGATGCATGCCGACGAAGCGGTTCACGCGGACAAGTTCGGCAAGTTGCTCGCCACCGGCAGCTATGAATACGATCCGGGCGGATATCACGGTACGGTGCTGGCGTATCTTACCCTGGCGCCGGCGGTCCTCCGCGGCCAGACGCGCTACGAGATTCTGAACGAAACCACGCTCCGGCTCACTCCGGCGTTGTTGGGGCTGCTGCTGGCGCTGACGCCGTTGCTGTTCGCCGGCCGGTTGGATCGCACCTCTCTGCTGCTGTCGGCCGCGCTGATAGCCTGCTCGCCCGCGTTTGTCTACTACAGCCGCTGCTATGTTCCCGAGACGCCGTTGGTGTTGCTGAACGCTCTGGCCCTGGCCGCGGGTTGGCGCTACGCGCAGACCGGACGGCTGGGCTGGGCGCTGGCGGCCGGCGCCGCCCTGGGCGCGATGTACGCCACCAAGGAGACCGCGGTCATCTCTTTTCTTGCTCTCGGCGTGGCCTGCGGCGGGAGGCTGTGGACAGCGCACCGGCGCGCGCTGCTGGCCGGCGCGGCCACCGCCGCCGGCGCGGCCGCCCTGCTGCTGTCGTCATTCCTGCTGCGACCAGGCGGCTCGTTCGACTCGGTCCGTGCGTTGTTCTTCACATACTTGGGCCAAGCGTTCCTGGATCCTCTGCACCGCGGCAGTTGGCACTTCTACTTCGACGTGCTGGCCTACGAGTGGCCCCTGTTTGTGCTGGCCGCCGCCGGGGTCTGGCGCGCCATCCTCAAGCGCGAACCCTTCCTGCGTTTCACCGGCATCTACGCCCTCACTCTCGGAGTGCTCTACTCCGTCCTGCCCTACAAGACTCCGTGGTGCGCGCTGAACTTCTGGTACCCGGCGCTGCTGGTGGCGGGCGCCGGCGCGGCGTGGCTGGTGCGGACGCCCGACATCGGCTTGCGCGTGGCCAACACCGTGGTGTTGATCGCCGGCTTCGTCAACCTGGTTTGGGAGGCCTGGAACCTCTCGGTGCCGAATGCTTCCAACCCGGAGAACCCCTACGCCTACTCGCAGACCGCGACGGATGTCTTTGCGATTCGCGACCGTGTCACCCAACTCGCGCGTGTCCACCCAGAGGGCGAGCGGATGCCGCTCCAGATCGTCGCGGCGTCGCGGCTCTGGCCGCTGCCGTGGTATCTGCGGCGCTTCCCCAACGCCGCCTGGTTGGACGCGGCTCCGGGGAATCGCCGCCTGGCTCCAGTGATCCTGTTCACTCCCGATTTCGAGCCAGCCCTCGACAAGCAGTTGAGCACTGCCGCTCCGGCCGGCCGGCCGGAGATCTACCGCAACTTGTTCGACCGGCAGTTGGAACTCCGTACCGGAACCGAGCTTCGCGGCTACGCCGCCAGGAGTCTGCTGGACCGGGTTCGATGAGCGCACCGGAGGACTACCGCCGCGCCGTCTCGGGCGTCTACGCCCCGATCGCGCGCGACACGGCCGGCTGAGGCACGGCCTCTCCCGCCGCTTCCAGCAGT
>CAYOTD010000102.1:6108-10905 GCA_964406685.1 uncultured Solibacteraceae bacterium
CGGCGAGATCAGCTTGGTCACCCTGGCGCCTCCGGCCGGAGTGATCTCCAGTAGCAGGGTGGAGTTCCGCCGCGCCTTGCCGCCGCTGCCTTCCATCACCAGGCGGTCGAAGATGGCGAAAAAGACATTGGTTTCCTTGAGTCCGCCGAAGTTGTCGAGGTCGTCCGCCATCTCCACGAAGCGCCTGGCGAGCCGGTTCAGCGCGTCCGAGGCGATTCCTTCCTGCCCCTCGCGCAACCGGTCGATCGCGCGGTCGAGTTCGACCAGCCGGTCGAGATAGCTCCGCTCAATCTCATACAGCGTCGCCAGCACCGACTTGTTGTGGGCGGAGAGCAGCTCGGTCCGCGGCGTTCCGCGCGTGAACCAGCCGGGCAGCGTGGTCTGGATGGGAAGCGCCTGGAACGCCGCCCGATTGCCGGTCTTGCGGTACAGCTCCCCGTTGGCGCCATCAAGATACGCGAAGCCCAACGGAGCAAGGTGGCTGGTGATTCCCAGGGAAGCGTACTTGGTCGCCACCAACCCCCGCATCGTGTCACGCGCAAAGCGGCGCAGGTTCTCACGGTCGGGCCCGTCCTGAAGCAGGAAGGCGCTCTGCACGTCCCTCTCGCTGTAGCGGACACCGTACTGCGCGGTCACTTTGCCTAGGCCGTTGGGGAACTCGCGGGCCAGCTCGCGCGCCAGGGCCGGAGCGCTGGCGAGAATGCCCATGGACTGGGCGAATTCCAGGATCTGGGTCAGCTCCTCCGGGCTCGTCCGGTTATCTTCCTGCAACAGCGAGAACTGCACCGTCATCCGCGGCAGCGTGCCAATCAGAAGCTGGCGCGCGGCGCCGCCCTCCGGCTGGAAGGCGTTGGCGATGGTGGAGAGCAGGAAAGTGCTAGCGGTCAACTCGCCGCCGCGCCGTTTGCGCTGCTCGATGGAAACCGCGGTCGTATAGACGTGCAGGACGCCGCCGTCGTGCACCTCCAGCGCCTCTTCGGTGTCCATGAGCACCCGGGTCATTCCCTCCATGCCGTAGCCCAGCAGATTGATCTGCACCTGGGTGCTGGTGGCGGAGTTGTGAGTGAGCACGCCTTTCAGGATGCGAACGATGCGGGAGTCGTAGTTTGCCAACAGCTCCGAGAAATCGCCTCCGGAAGCCGCGCGTGCCAGGCGCGCGCCT
The DNA here is from genome assembly GCA_964406685.1 of uncultured Solibacteraceae bacterium. Lineage (GTDB taxonomy): Bacteria > Acidobacteriota > Terriglobia > Bryobacterales > Bryobacteraceae > JACQZT01. Next base: position 7,271 of record CAYOTD010000102.1, read on the forward strand.
TCCGCGGTGCTGACATCGACCTCGACGTCCACCAACGCGGCTTTCGAGCTGGCCGCGTTGTAAGCCAGGCGCAGGTTGGCGGAGTAGCTTCGGTTGACCAGTTCGGTCAGTTTCTTGAAGTACGTGTTCTTGAAGGTATCCACGCGATCGAGAACCGCGTGGAGTTCGGCCAGCGCCTTGCCGGCGTTGCTGGCGCGAATCCCGGTGAAGGCGCGGCCCAGAAGCTGCTCCACCAGCCCCTGCAACTTCGACTCGCCGAGGTTCAGCAGGTCTTCCGGAGTATGGATGGCTTTCAACCTGTCGAAGAGGGGTTGGAGAGGAAGCGCGCCCTTGAGCCGGGCGATCACCTCCCGGATCTGGGCCTTGGCGGCGTTGTGGGCAAGGTCGACGGCCTTGGCGATGAGATCGGAGAACGCCTTGAACTCGCCGTCGTCGAGCAGCGTGTCGAGCAGCTTGCCTCCCGTCAGGCGGCGAATCACGCTCCAGGATTCCGCGTCGGCGATGAGCTTGAGCGCCTCCCGGTCGGCGGCGGCGGAAATGGTGGCAAGCGCCTGTTGCAGTTGCGGCAGGCGCTCGACGTAGTCCTCGTAGAGATGCACGACGCGGCTGTCGAGGCTGTCGTACATCTCCGCCGCCTGGTTCAGCTTCTCGATGAACTCGCCCAGAGTGGCGTTCGACAGCGCCTTGCCGATGAGCGGCTGAGCAAGATCGTGGATGGCGCCGACGGCCAGCTTGCCGGCGTTCTTCTCCAGTTCCGCCAGGTCGCTGTATTTCCGCGCCTTGCCGAACAGGCCAAGGATGCGTTCGGCATCCGCGCCGAAGGCCTTCACCAGGAACTCGTCGGCGCTGTCGGGCAACCCGGTCAATGAGATCGCGGCGTCGAGGCCGAAATCGGCGGCGAAGTTGAATTCCGATTCCTTGCTCTTGCGGACGGTGAAGCGGGCGAATTTCGGCTGGCTGCCGGCGCGCGCCTCGATCTGGAAATCGCCCGCCAGGTGATAGGCCGCGCTCAAACCGGCCACCAGGCGGAGTTTGTAGGCCAGATCGAGATCGAGTTGTCCGGCCTCGATCGACCGCGTGCCGCTGACCGAGTAGCCGTAGCTGACCTGACCGCTCAGGTTGAGATACCCGCCCAGGCGCGTGGCGATCACTTCCCCCGGCTCCGGGATTTCCACCACCGAGTCGATCTGCTGCGGAAGACGGATGCCGCCGAACAGGTCGCGCAGGATGCCGGCGGCGGAGTCGGTTCTGGGATAGGTCTTCAGCCGTTCATAGGAGACCGTGCCGCCGGCCTTGACGCCGAATGTCGTCGACAGCGGCCCGACGGGAGCGCTGCCCGCCGCGGACACGTCGCCCGTGCCGCGAAACATCAGCCGCATGAGCAGCTCATTGGCAGCCGGTTTCAGATTGTAGGTTGTGGAGGCGTCGGTGGCGTCGCCCGGCCAGATGACTTGGAGTTGGTGGCGGACCTCGGCGCTGGCGCCCACATTCATCTTCAGTGTGTCGGCCCGGCCGAAGGCCAGCGGGCGCGTCGTCCCGGCCGAGAACCGGACATCCACCAGCCGGTCTATGTCCGGCGTGAAGGGACCGCCTCCCCTGGCGATGAGTCCCCAGACATCCTTGTCGGGCTCGATTTCGATGGTTCCGTTGCCGTCCAGAAAGGACCGGCGAAACGTAGTGGTTGAAACGGGAATACTGAACACGTGCACCCTCCTGAGTCTGAGCCGGAGATCCGGTAACCATCCCAACCCGCTTCTCCCAGCGCGGACCAATCGGGGTCAGGGGATCCCACCCGGGTCTTCCGTGTGGCTGTAGTATACACCGAAAGCCTCAGGCGAATGGCTGTTGTATGATGGCCGGCAAGATCTTACAGCCCTGGGGAAGGGGCGAGAAGAAGTGAGGAGGGACCGCCAAGGTCACTGGAACCGCTTGAGTTCGTCAACCAGCGCAGTGAGACCCTTCTTGCGGTACATCTCCGTCAACCGTTGCTCTTCGGGCGACGGTGCGGCCACACGCTCCAAGCCGGCGCCGGCCATTAGTGCCCGCGAGGGCACCCACAACTTGCCGTCGGCAAACTCCACCTGGGCCACGTAGCCGGTCATCCCTTCCAGCGGCACCGGTTGGCCGGAGCGTTCCGAGATGCGCAGCGCGGTGTCGGGGGCGACCTGCGCCCGCGCGCCGGGCTTCAGCGTCACATCGGCGGGAACCGCGCCGGCCTGGAACTGGCGTCCCTGGCGGTCGCGCAGAATCCAGCCGATCTCCACGTGCCGCACGGGCCGCTCCGAGCGGTTGCGGATCTCGATCCGCGGTGCCCGCGCCTCGTTGCCGGAAATGCGGGCCACGCCCTCCACCGCATCCACCGGCGCCTCCGGCAGGTGGAGGAAGGCGAAGGCTACTTCGCGTTCCGGTTCGACATTGGTCGCCCGGCCCGCGCGCGCCATCTGCACGTCCAGGCGCGGGCGCTCGGCCTGCCGGGCCAGGCTGGCCAGCACTTCGTCGCGCAGCCCTTCCGGACCGCGGGCTTCCAGAACCGACCGGAAGTGCCGCCGGTCGCGGCGAGCCTCCAGCTCCCAGGCCGTCATCGAGCGGCGCGAACTCAGCCGGTCCGGGCCATAGAAGGTGAGATCCTCGAACAACACCCCGTCCAGGCTGACCTCCACCAGCGGACCGGCCCCCAGCGGCCGCAGCAGGCGCAGGTCGATGCGCACCGGAAAGACCTCGCCCGCGGCGATGTCCAGGCTCGGCACCGAAACCGAAGCTTTCCCGCCCGGAGTCACGTCCTGCGCCAGCACCAGCAGCGTGACGCCGCGCACCCGCCTGGGTCCCGTGTTGCGGAACTGGAGCGAAGCGTGCAAATCCAACTGCATGGCGCCGCCGCGGGGGGTGGCGCGCGACTCGCCCCAGTCGGCGGAGGTCAGCGCCACCGGAGAATCCGGCGGCAGGCTGATCTTGACCGAGCTCGGCGCGCCGGGCGCCTGCGCCCACGCCACCGCCGCCGCTACAAGTCCGAGAACCGCGAGCTTACTGCGCATAGACGTTGGTGATCGTCACTTGCCCGGTGTCGCCATCCACATAGCGGGCCCGCAAAGAGCCCGCCGCGCTCACCGAATAGGTGACCGGGGTTGAGGCCGGCTGCAACATGGTCAGCGCACGGCCGTTCTCTCTCACTTCCAGGCCCGCCTGCGTGGCTTCCAGCACCACGCCCTGGGCCCGGACTTCGGCCAGCCGGCCGGGCCGGGGAACGTTCAAAAACCATCCCGCGACTACCATCAGGGTGGCCATGGCGACTCCCGCCGCGGCCCGCCAGCCCAACCGCTGCGGCGCCGCGATGGGACCGTTCACAATCTCCCCCGCCGCCAACCCCAGCCGGATATTGGCCTTCATCTCCGCTTCCATCTCGGCCCAATCCGATCCAGGAGGCAAATCCGCCGCCGCCGCCCGGAGGACCGCCCGCGTCCGGCGGAAGGCTTCCACTTCCCGCCGGCACTCCTGGCAGGAGGCCAGGTGCGCGGCCGCGCGCCAGCGTCCGAAAACGCCGGTCTCGCCGCCGGCGTAAAGCGCCAGCGATTTCACGTCCGGATGCTTCATGCCTTCCTCCTTTCGCGGAAGAATTCTTGAACCGTCGCTAGCTTAAT
>CAYOTD010000103.1:0-10893 GCA_964406685.1 uncultured Solibacteraceae bacterium
GAACGGTGATCGACATCAGTTCGGAACGCTGATCGGCATCCCCCGGAATCCGCATGAGCGGAGGCGGAATGCGGAGATTGGAGCGAACCCGGCGGTCTGGCTGGACGCTCGCGGCCTGCCCCGTGCCGGGCCCCTTTCCCAAGACCGGGCGCGCACCAGAGCGGGATACCAAACGAACCCGGGGATCTCGTTTGAAACAGACGACTTCCTCCGCCGGAAGGTGTGCGCTTCCGGTCTCTTTGTTGCGCCCCAAAGGCCTAGTAGGAAGGTTTCGCAGGCCGCCACAGTCGCAGAGCGAGGGCCCAGAGCAGGGAAGGCAGCAGCACAACGGCGCCCGTGGCCAGGGCCACGGCGCGTGCCGTGACGCCCGAGTCGATGGAGACGCCCGACAGGTAGCTGACCGTCGACATACTGAGCATGTTGAAGGCGAACTCGGCGGAGAAGACCCGGCCGCGGAAGCGGTCGTCGGTCTGTGCCTGCAACAGGGTGGTCGAAAACACCCAGATGGTGGAGCCGCCCGCGTGCGCCACCACCACCGCCGAGCAGGCCAGCAGCAGTGTGGGCGCAATGCCCAGGGCGAAGTAGCCCGCCGCCGACAGCAGGAATCCGTAGAGGATGCCGCGGCGCAGACGGGCCTCGCTGTGACCTGCCCACAGGCTGCCGATCAGGGGGCCAATGAGGGAACCGACTCCCCGCGAGCCCAACAACAGGCTCATCCCCAACATGCCGCCGGAGGCCGCGGGAAGGCCGTCGACATGCACCGGGAAGACCCGTTCTCCCGGCAGGGGCAGGATCACCCAGTTCGTGCCCATCAGGCCCAGGCCACACTTGACGAACATGGTCACCAGCATGCGCGCGTCCCGGCGCACATAGCGCACGCCTTCGACAATGGGCGTGAAATCCGCCAGGTCGCGCACGCGCAGAGGGTTGCCGCCGGCGGCGTGCGGTTCCTCAACGCGCATCCGCCCCACCAACACCGCCGAGCTCACAAAGGAGAGGGCATTTACCACAAACACCGTGTCCCGCCCGAACGCCGCCGCCATCAGGCCGCCGAGAGCGGAGCCGATGGCGAGGTTGAACGACCAGGTGGCGGAAGACAGCGAATTGGCGACGATGCGCCCTCGCTCGCCGGCGATGTTGGGCACCAGCGCGTTGCGGCCCGGCTCGAACAGGGCCCACATCGTGGTTTCCAGCACCAGGAGGATGTACAGGAACCAGACCGTGCCCGGAGTGCGAACCAGCAACATGCCCAGCACGATCAAGGCGCGCGCCCAATCGGCGAAGATCATGATGCGCTTGCGGCTCAACCGGTCGTTCAGCACGCCGGCGGCGGGGGCGATGAAGAACTGCGGCAACACCTGAAGCACGAAGGCCACGGCCACGCTCTTGGCGCTGCCGGTGAACTCCAGCAGCAGGCTGTAAATGGCGACCGTGTAGAGCCAGTCGCCGATCTCGCTGACGATCTGGGCGAACCACAGCAGGCGGAAGTTCCGGTTCTCCCGCAACAGCCCGGAGTATGCGGAGAGAGAAACGGAGGAGTTACTCATATCACGCGAGCGCTTCGCGCTTCCGGGAGAGCCGTGCTCTCATAGAGAAAGAGACGCCGCTCTCTATCGTAAGCGATGGACACACGACAAACCAACCAAACCGAGATCGTGGTGGAAAAGCTCGTCTACGGAGGGGACGGCCTGGGGCGGGCGGAGGGACGCGTCGTGCTGACGCCGTTCACGCTTCCCGGCGAGCGGGTCCGGGTGGAACTGCTGCGGGTGAAGCCCGACGTGGCGCACGGCCGGCTGGTGGACGTGCTGGAGGCCGCGTCCGAACGCATCGCGCCCGCCTGTCCTCACTTCACGCATTGCGGCGGCTGCCACTACCAGCACGCGCCCTACGAGTTCGAGCTGGCGCAGAAGGAACTGATCCTGCGCGAGACGTTGCGCCGGGTGGGGCGGATCGAGCCGGAATGCGCGATTGAGACCATTGCCGGGCCGGAGTGGGGATATCGCAATCGGGTGCAGATCCATTTCGAGGGGCGCCGCGCCGGGTTTCTCGCCGCGGGGTCGCACCAACTGTGCCCGGTGGAGCAGTGCCCGGTCGCCTCGCCTCGCCTCCAGGCGGCCCTGGCGGAATTGCGGACGATGGTGTCCGACCGGCGATTCCCGCCGTTTCTCCGCTCGCTGGAGCTGTTCACCAACGAAGCGGAGACGCAGATCGGCGTCCGCGCCTCGGACCGGGGGATCGCCCGGCCCTTCTTCGACTGGTGCGCGGAGAGGATTCCCGGCGCTACGACGGCGTCTATCGAATACGCCGCGGCGGGGGAGCGGTACCGCGTGGGGCGGAGGTCGTTCTTCCAGGTGAATCGCCACCTGATCGACCGGTTGGTGGAGGTGGCGGCGGGCGGGGAGACGGGCGAGAGGGCCTTGGATCTGTACGCCGGGGCGGGTTTGTTCACGCTTCCCCTGGCCCGGCATTTCGGCCAGGTGGAGGCGGTCGAGTGGGGGGAAAGCGCGGTGCGGGATCTGGAGTTCAACGCCGCCCGGGCAGGGCTGGCGGTGAAGGTCCACCGCGCCCCAGCCGAGACGTACCTGGAAACGTCAAGCGGCGGGTTCGACCTGGTGCTGGCCGATCCGCCGCGCGCCGGGCTCGACCGGCACGCCGTCCGGCGGCTGCTGGAGATCCGCCCGCGCCGGCTGTCGCTGGTCTCCTGCGATCCCGCGACTCTGGCGCGCGACCTGGCGGCGCTCCACGGAGGAGGTTACCGGCTCAGCCGGCTGATCCTGATCGACCTTTTCCCGCGGACCTGCCATCTGGAAACTGTGGCCCGGATGGAGTTGGGGTGAGGGGCGGAGCAAACTTCCGGCCGATTGCCGTGTTTAATAGCTTTCGCGGCCTTTCTGGAGGTGTTTGGTGGGTGTTCGTCGTCTCGCTCTCGTAGGTTTCTTTGGACTTTTCGTTTCAATAGCTTCCGCGGCGCCGTGCACCTCGACGACGCTGTCTCCGTCGAGCACTACGGTGGTGGGTTCGGCGGCCAACTATACCCTGACCGTCAGCGCGGCCAGCCCCTCGGGCTGCACCTGGACGGCCGCCTCCAACAGCACCTGGATCACGATCTCCTTTGGCACCTCGGGAGTCGCGGGGGGCACGGTCGGCTACACGGTCACCAAGAACCCCAGCGTGAGCGCGCGGACCGGCAGCATCACGGTGAGCGGCACGACGTTCACCGTCACGCAGGAAGGATCGGCGTGTACCACCACGCTGTCCTCGTATTCCTCGACCGCGACCGCCACCGGCGGCAGCGGTTCGTTCACGGTGTACATGGCGTCGGGATGCTCCTGGACGGCGCAATCCAACAGCTCGTGGATCACCGTTTCCTCGGGATCCGGCTCGGGCAACGGCAGCGTGACTTACAGCGTGGCGCAGAACACGAGCTCGTCGGTCCGCTTCGGCTCGATCGATGTCGGCACCGCGACATTCAACATCACCCAAGCCGGGTTTAGCTGCTCGTACACGCTGAGCCCGACCAGCGCCAGCTACGATTTGAACGGCGGCTCGGGTTCGTTCACGGTTACGGCTTCCAGCAGTTGCTCGTGGACCGCGTCGACTACCGCGAGTTGGATCGTCATAACCTCGGGCGGCAGCGGCTCCGGTTCCGACACGGTGAGCTACACGGTGTACGCCAACTCCACTTCTTCGTCGCGCACGGGGACCATCACTGTGGGCGGAGCATCGTTCACCATCACCCAGTCTGCCTCGTGCACGATCACGCTCAATCCGACATCGAAAAGCGTGTCGTCCACGGCCAGTACCGGCACCATTCAGGTGGTTACGAATCTCACCTCGTGCGCCTGGTCGGCGTACTCGGATTCCACATCCTGGCTGACGATCTCCTCGGGCTCGTCGGACACCGGCAGCGGAACCATCTCCTACAGCGTCGCGGCCAACACGACCGCCTCTTCGCGGACTGGCCACATCATTGTCGGCACGGCGACGTTTACCATCACCCAGGTGGCCGCCTACTGCTCGATCTCCGTGAGTCCGAACCCGGTGACGTTCGCCTACACCGGAGGCCAGAGCCAGGTCACCGTCACCAGCACCTGCGCCTGGTCGGCGTCCACCAGCGACAACTGGATCAAGATCGCCGCGACCTCGGGCACCTCGGGCAACGGGACGGTAACGATCGAAACCGCCATCAACAACGGATCGAGTTTCCGGGACGGGACGGTCATCGTCGGCGGGGTCACCGTGGTGGTCCGCCAGTTGGGCACCTCGGCGTCGGTTGTGTGCTCGTACACGCTCTCGCGAAGCGCGGCCACGATAGAGGCGGCCGGTGGAACCGGGTTCGTGGCGGTAACCACGGACGATGGCTGCACGTGGACCGCCACGACGGCCGATAGTTGGATCACGATCACGAGCGGCACGCCCGGCAACGGCAGCGGCGAGGTGAGATACTCGGTCGCTGTAAACTCAACCTCCACTTCGCGCACCGGGACGATCACCATCGGAGGACAGGTCCTCTCCCTCTATCAGGCGGGCACCGCGTGTTCGTGGACGCTGAGTCCGAAGAGCGCCACCTTCACAGCCGCCGCCAGCAACGGGTCGATTCTGGTGGCCGCCAACTGCGCCTGGAACGCGATCGCCAGCCAGGCCTGGATCACGATCTCCTCCGGCTCCTCGGGCACGGGGGACGGGACCATCGCGTACGCGGTCGCACAGAACACCTCCGGGCAGGCGCGATCCGGAACCATCGGCGTCATGGGGCAAACCTTCAGCGTCACCCAGGCGGGGGCGTCTTGCACGGTCGCGTTTTCGAAGACCTCGGCCAACCTGCCGGCGACGGGGGGCTCGGGCTCCTTCACGGTCACTGGGACAGCCGGGTGCGCCTGGGAGCCGGCCAGCGACGCCTCCTGGCTGACGCTCAACTTCGCTTCCTCCAACGGAAGCGGCACGGTTTACTACACCGCGCCGGCCAACTCCAGCGGATCGGCGCGAGTGGCGCGCATCGTGGTTCAGGGCGAGACGTTCATCCTCACGCAGGACTACGGTCCGGCGATTACCGCCGGGGGCGTGGTCAACGCCGCCAGTTTCCAGCAGACCTCGCTGTCGCCGGGCCTGATCGTGACTCTTTTCGGGACCGGCATGGGGCCGGCCACGCTGGTCTCCTGGCAACAGGCGGCGAACCTGATCGCGTTCCCCACGACCCTGGAGGGAACTCGCGTGCTGTTTGACGACACGCCGGGGCCAATGGTCTACACCTCCGCCACGCAGGTTAGCGCGATCGTTCCGTACGCGGTGGCCGGCAAGACCTCAGTCAAGGTAGCGGTAGAGTACAGCGGTGTCAAGTCGAGCACGGTGGAAATGGCGGTGGCTGGCACCGCACCGGCCATATTCACAATCAGCGGTTCGGGCTCGGGCCAGGGCGCTATCCTTAACCAGGATTACAGCGTGAATTCAACCGCGTCTCCGGCAAGGCGCGGGCAGGTCATCCAGATCTTCGCCACCGGGGAAGGCGTGACCAACCCGGTGGTTACCGACGGACTCCTGGTGCCGGCAACTTCGCTGGCCCACCCGATCGCGGCGGTCAGTGTCAAGATCGGCGATCTGGATGCTCCCGTGGAGTACGCCGGATCGGCGCCGGGCTTGGTGGCCGGCCTGTTGCAGGTCAACGCCAAGATCCCGTCGAACGCCAGGACCGGCGACGCGGTGCCGCTCACGCTCACCATCGGCGATGCACAGAGCCAGTCGGGTGTAACGGTGGTCGTGCGGTAGTGTTACGGGCGCGGGATCTCGTAGCGTTTGATCTTGTCGTAGAGGGTGGAGCGGTCGATTCCCAGGGCGGCGGCGGCCTCTTTGATGTTGCCCTGGGTGCGTTCCAGGGCGGCCAGAATGGCCTGCTTCTCCAGTTCCTGAAGCGTCATGTCCGGCGGCGCCTGGAAGGTCCGGTCGTTGGCGCGGGCGAGAAACGCGAAGCTATCCTCGGTGAGCACGGGCCCGCGGCAGGTGACCATGGCGCGCTCGACGGCATTCTCCAGTTCCCGGACATTGCCCGGCCAGTCGTAGGCCAGCAGCATCTTCATGGCGCCTTCGGAGACCTCCGGGGTCTCTCGCGCCATCTCGGGAGCGAGCTTCTCCAGGAAGTGATTCACCAGCAGGGGAATGTCCTGGCGCCGGTCGCGCAGCGGGGGAAGCACGATCTCAATCACATTCAATCTGTAGAAGAGATCCTCGCGGAAGCGGCCGGCGTGCACCTCCCGCTCCAGGTCCTTGTTTGTGGCGGCGATGACGCGGACATCGACCTTGACCTCTTCGGAACCGCCCACGCGGTAGAAGCTCCGCTCCTGGAGCACGCGCAGCAGGTCGACCTGCACCTTGGCGGAGATCTCTCCGATTTCATCCAGGAACAACGTGCCGCCGTCGGCCTGCTCGAACTTCCCCTTTTTCTGCGACACGGCGCCGGTGAAGGCGCCCTTCTCGTGTCCGAACATCTCGGATTCCAGCAGCGTCTCGGCGAGAGCGGCGCAGCTCACCGCGATGAAGGGCCGCTCGGCACGGTCGCCCGAGTTGTGGATGGCGCGGGCGACCAGCTCCTTGCCGGTGCCGCTGTCACCGCGGATGAGCACGGTCGAGCGCAGATCCGCCACTTCCCGGGCCAGGTGGAAGACCTTCTGCATGCGGGGGCTCTTGCTGACCAGGTCCTGGAAACGATACTGCTCTTGCAGGCGTTTGCGCAGGACGGAGTTCTCGCGCTGGAGGTTCTTGACCCTGATGATACGGGTGACCAGCAGCGAGATCTCCTCCGGGTTGCAGGGCTTGACGATGTACTCCTGCGCGCCTTCCTTCATGGCGGTGATGGCAGTGTCCACGGTGGCGTAGGCGGTGACGATGATAACGGACGCGTCCGGGTGCAGCCGGCGGACGTTCATCATGGTTTCGATGCCGTCCATTCCGCCGGGCATTTTCAGATCGACGAAGTAGATGGCGTAATCGGTGCGCGCGGCAAGTTCCAGGGCCTCGCGGCCGGAAAAGGCGGTGTCGACCCGGTAGCCGTCTTCCCGAAGCCAGGCCGCCAGCGACTCGCACATGATCTCTTCGTCGTCGACGATGAGAATCTCCCATTGACTCTTCATGGCTTGGATGAGTTCCTCGTGAATCGGTCTCCGCACATCACGCCGCGCTCGGCCAGCAGCGCCCGGCAGAGGCGGCAGTAATCGCTGCTCTTCAGGTCGACCTGCCGGATGTTGGTGGCCAGAGACATCACACAGCCGGCATCATGACAATGCACCAGCCCAAGAGTATGCCCGAGCTCGTGCAGCGACTCCTTCCGGGCGCGCTCGCCCAACAGCCCGGCGTCGGCCGGAAGGCCGTAGAACTCCTGCCGCAGCCGGGCGAGGGAAACGATCGCCCCCGGGCCCCCGAGCTGCGCCTGCCCGTAGATGAAACTCAGCATCGGGATGAACAGGTCCACTTCCGTCACGACCAGCGCCTTCGAGCCATCCTCCGGCCAAGCCTGCGCCACCTTCCGCAGCAGCAGGCTGGAGTTGTACTGCTGCCTTCGCCCGTCCCAGGCCGGCTCCGGGTCCAGCGGGTCGACTTCGGGCCGGACCTCCACTCCGAAAAGCCGGGCCACGGCGGCGCTCACATCGGTCAAGACGTCCCGGTCCACCTCGCCCGCCCTTGCCAGGTGAAGCCGGGTCACTGTTCGGCCGACTCCGGCCCCACGGGGAGCGTCACCTTGAACCGGGTGCCCGCGCCGGGCGTGCTCTCCACCACCACGTCCCCGCCATGCGATTGTACGATACCGTACAGCACGGCCAGGCCCAGGCCAACGCCCTTGCCTTCCGGTTTTGTGGTGAAGAACGGGTCAAAGATCTTGCCCAGGTTCTCCGCCGGGATTCCTTCGCCGTTGTCGCTGACCGAAAGGGTCAGGTTGCCCGGACCGGGGCCCGGCGCCGTCTCCACGCGGACCCAACCGCCCTCTTTCCCGTGCGTCGACTCGGCCGCGTTCAGCACCAGGTTGAGCACCACCTGCTGCATCTGCGAGGCGTCGCAGAACACCTGCGGGAGGTTCTCGTCGAGGGCGACCTCGGCTCTCAGGTTGCTCAACCGGAGCTTGTGATCCACCAGCGAGAGGGTGGAGCGGACAATGCGGTTCAGATCCGCCTTGCTGCGCTGCGACTTCGACCGGCGCGAGAAGGAGAGAAGATCCGATACGATCCGGCCCACGCGTGAGGTCTCCTGGACTACCTGCCCAAGGTACTTGCGGAACTCCGGCAACCGCTCCTTGGGAACGCCATCATCGCGCAGCAGGCGCTGCAACAGCATGGAGAGGTTCAGCACGCCCGAGATGGGGTTGTTGATCTCGTGCGCCACGCTGGCCGAGAGCTGCCCGAGGGATGCCAGCCGGTCGGATTGCAGCAGCTTCTGGTGCGCCGCCTTCAGCTCCTGGGTGCGCTGCTCGACCTTCGCTTCCAGCCGCTGGGTGAACTCGTTGTTCTCGGCCATGGCGGCGCGCAGCCGCTGGCGCATCGTCTCGAAGGAGCGGGCCAATTCGCCTACCTCGCGGCTGCTGTCGGGCACCTGGATGGGCTGATCGAGGTTCATGGCGCTGACCGCCTTGGTGGCCTCCACCAGCTTGCGCACCGGCCGGCTGACGAAGTGACGCACGAAGAAGACGATGAGGACCATCAGCAGCAGCACCTGGGTGGCGGCCATGGCAAAGATGCGCAGTTCGGCGTTGCGCGCCGAATCGCGGACCGGCTCGAGGCTGAGCGCCAGGTCGAGCACGCCCAGCACCTTGATCGAGGCGGGGTGGGCATGACAAGCGGCCTGGCTGCACGCCGGCTCGTTGTAGATCGGGGTCACCATTTCCAGGATCTGCCGGCCGCTGGCGCCGTTCACGATGCGCGCCCGCGATGCCTGGTCCAACTGTACGCGCGGTTCGGGGAAGCCGTGGCAACCCGAGCAGGTGCTGGAGGTGCGGCCGACCTGCCGGCCCTCCTCCTCTGGACGGGTGGAGAAGACGACGCGGCCCTCGCGGTTGTAGAGCGAAATCCGGTCGATGCCTTGCTTCTCGGCGATGGTCTGCATCACTTGGTAGGCCGATTCGCGGTTGTCGGCCAGCATGGCGTGCCAGGTGGCGCTGGTGATGCCCTTGGAGAGCTGATCCGCGCCCAGGATCATGGAGTTGAGGATTTGTCTCTGCTGCTGGCGCGCGTTGAGGAACCCGAACGCCGCCAGCACCAGGATGACGATGACCGTCGTGGATAGGATCAGCTTCTGCGCTAGGCCCCGGACCATAAATCGGCTCCCCCGTCTGGACCCTAAACTACCAGCTTACCGGGTCCGGAGAGTCTACGTGAAATCCCGGCCCGATGCCGGTGTGCGCAGGCGGCAAACGGGTGTATCATGTCCGCTGACAGGAGAGGAGGCATCCGTGTACCGTTCTCTCTCGGGCGTCAAGGCCCAATACCACTACCTCACGCTTGTCGCCGTTTCCGAGTTCGACGAATGGCGGATTCTGGTGTACGGTCCCAACGTCGTGATTCAAGGGGGGCGGCAGTTCGGGGAGGCCAAGGCCAAGGAGCATGCCTTGTCCCTGGCCCGCCACTTTATCCACGAGGAGAAGCACGATTCGCTTCCCGAGCTTCCCTCGGTCGAGTGGACCCAGACGGCTCACGACGACTGGCTGCTGTGGCAGCACTGACGAATCCGGCCGCCGGAGTCAATCAGAACCGCCGCCTCCGAGGGTCTGCAATCGGACGCCGTATCGCTGGCGGCTATCCCAGTTTCGGTGGGACCTCGGTGAGCGGCCCCATCCACTGCAACTGGCGCTCCATGTCGCGGTGCAGTCGGTAGGGCTTCTTGACGTCGGCGATCTTGGCGCCGACCACATCGATCTTGCCGATGTCGAAATTGCCGACGCCGACCTGTTCGCAGTAGTGGAGGTAGCCCATCCACGCCGGATTGACGCCCATGCACTCGACCCCAACGCGGTCGGCGGCGATGTAGTCGGTCGAAGCGATGGCCAGGCGCGAATCCACGGGAGTTCCGGAACTCGGGCCGTTGCCCTCCATGCCCTCGAAGCCGTCGATCACCGTCGCGCCCCAGTGCGGCCGGAGTTTCTGCGCCGTCAGCATCATGTTGTAGTGCGTTTGCCGGACCCCGCCGTGGTACTTCCGCTTGTCGTTCCATCCCGGCTTGACACCCGGAGCGCTACGCAGAGGGGCGCCCAGCACCATGTTCTTCACCGACAGGGTGGCAATGACGGTGTTGTGCGTTTTCAGGATTGCCGAGCAGATGACGAAAGCGTCCGGGTCGCAGAGCCGCGCCGCCAGCCGCACCGGCTGTACGTGCAGGTCGGGGGTCAGCAGGGGCATCAATTCGTACTTGCCCTCGGTGTTCAGGTCCACCAGGGAGATGTTGCGGGAGGGATACTCCTTCGGGATCTTGACGTAGCCGAAGTTCTGGTAGCCCTCGGGAGTGTTGCCCGCGCTGGATTCGGCGATGACGATGGGCCCCTTGAAACGGGGGGCCAGGAAGTCGATGATGCCCCGAAGAGTGTCGGCATGCGTGGCCGCCAACTGGTTCTGTGTGGAAACGTTGTTCGGTTTGATGACGACGCACTTCTTCCTCTTCAACTGAGGGAGGATGTCGCGCTCGATCGCCACCAGGGAATCCGTCACGATTTTCCGGCGATCGGCGCCGTGAATCAGCGCGACGGTCGACCGTTTGGCGACCGGATAGACGGGGTCGTGAGCCACGGTGCCGGGCGCCTCGGGCTGCTGTCCCAGGGCCAGACGGCCCCCTGCTGCGGCCGCGGCCGCCCCGAAGAAGAACCGCCGAGTGAGTTCGTTATACATTCAGTCCGCCTCGAATCTCGACTATAATGTACTTTCGAAT